>NZ_JBFAMR010000081.1:0-33714 GCF_040656595.1 Actinoplanes sp. NPDC049802 | reverse complement strand
CACCGCCTCGGACGCCTTGCCGCCGAACCCGATCGCGGCGAGCGCGGCCGCGCCGGTGAGCAGCACGGCGGCCAGGGCGCTGGTGCCGTCGATGTATACCGTGTCCCGCGTGCAGATCCGCCTCTGGTCCGTCGTCGAGGAGGCCGGGGCGCTCGCCGCCGCCGGGCCGCGGGCGAAGGTGCGCGGCGGGTCGGAGGAGTTGTTCGCGGTCGGCCCCGAGGGCACCGTGGTGATCACCCGGGGCGTGCGCACCGCCGAGGACCTGACCGTCACCGGACCGTTCGCGAGACTGGTCGAAGGCCGGCTGACCGGCGGCGACGACCTGCCGGTCCACGTGTTCGCCCGGCTACCGGACGGCTGCCTCGCGCTCGGCACCGCGCGGGTGACCGAGCTGGCCCGCCGCCGTGGCGTCCTGCAGCGGGCCGGTCTGCGGCTCCACCACCCGCTGCCACCGCATCTGCTGGAGATGATCCGGCCGGAGGGGCCGCCCGCCGGGGCCGGCTGGCTGGATCTGCTGCCGGACGATCCGGTCGGTGCGCTGCGGCTGTTCGTCGCGGACTGGTATGCCGACGTCCCGCCCGCCGAGCCGGCGCGGGCCGACGGGCTGCCCGGGCCGTTGCGCGCGTTCCACGAGGCGGCCGCCGGGCGCCCGGAGGTGTACGGCGGGTCGCTGCGTTTCCTGCCGGGGCCGCCGGCCGGCGGGCCGGACGGGACGCTGATCTTCGGCACCGCCGGGGACGGCACCTTCGACCTGCTGATGGAAGCCGGTTCGGAGGATCCGCCGGTCTACTACCACGGGCTGAGCGATCAGCCGTTGCGCGAGCGGGAGCGGCTTTCCGCGTACCTCATGATGTCGAGCCTGACCCGCGCGGCGATGGACGGTGGCGGCATGGCGTTCGTCGACCGGGCGCAGGCCCGGCGGATCGTGGCCCCGCTGCACCGGGTGCCGCTGCGGCCGCTGCGCTGGCCGTGCGGGCATTCGAGGCTGTACGCGGGACCGGACATGGTGGTGCTGGTCGGCGAGGACGACACCGACTGGCTGGAGGTGTACGTGGGCGCCCGCCACCGCTCGGCGCTGCGCCGGCTGCGGAGACTGGGCCTGGACTGGGCCTCGCTGGCGGACTGAGGAGCGGCTCCCCGGCCGGCGTGAAGGTCACGCCGGCCGGGAAGCGCATCGGGACGCCGGCCGGTGATTCACTCGCTGATCGCGTCGATCAGGTCGCCGACGGGACGGTCCGGCAGCGCCCGGGCCACGTCGGCGACCGCGACGATGCCGACCAGCTGATGGCCGTCGATGACCGGGAGCCGCCGCACCTTGTGATGGGCCATGGTGCGCAGGATCTCGGCGGCGTCGTCGTCGGCGCCGATGGTGACCGGCTTGCCCTGTGCGAACTCGCCGGCCGTCACATCGGCCGGGTTACGCCCCTTGGCCAGCGCCTTCACCACGATGTCCCGATCGGTCAGCATGCCGTGGAGCCGGTTGTCGGCGCCGCAGATCGGCAGCGATCCGACGTTCAGGTCGGCCATCTTGCGGGCCGCCTCGGCCAGAGACTCCTTCTCACCGGCGCAGGTGACGTCGTGGCTCATGATCTCGCGGGCGGTCGTCATGTAAATTCCCCTCTCTTGACGCAACAGTGTCGTAACAACGCGTACCCGCTTCAGAGCGAGGCAATCGTTGATGCGAATTCGCCGACGCGTTCCCGTGCCCCGGGCCCGGTGCCGTGCCGTTCGGACGGCGCTAGCCGCGGGGTGCGAACGCGTCCAGGGCGCCCGCCTGGCCGAGCAGGCGGTCGCGGGTGTCGTTGAGTTCCTCGATGGCGGCCCGCAGCGACTCGGTGCCGCGGACGTCACCGGCGATCGTCCGGGCGGCGGTCAGCACCTCGACGGTCGCGGCCATGGTGGCGGCGGCGTCGGTGAGCTTGCGGGCCATCTCCTCACGCAGGAGCAGCAGCAGCGGATCCACCGGTGGGCACCTCCGGGTACGGGCGGCCGGGCGGCCGCGTTCGAACGGAACCGATCGGCCGGACCCGGACGGCCCTGAGGTGACTCGCGCATTTCCTACACCGGCGCGGCCCGGATCCGATGAGCGGACCATGCACGTCTCGAGGTCCGCTCATCGCCGTATCGACCCGTCCCTGGTCGTGGCTCTCGGGCTCTTCCTGTTCGTGAACGGCTGGTTCGTCATCGGGCTGTTCCACGAGTGGCGGCACCCGATCGTCGCCTGGCTGGTCATGCCGGTGTTCTCGATGCTGGTGACCTACGAGTGCAGCCGGGTGGCCCGCTGCGCCGAGATCGACCGGGACACCCGCCGCTTCTGGACCCGGCTGGGTATCGCCTGCGGGATGCTGATTCCCGGGACGGCCAGCGCGATGTACGACGCCCTCGCGGGCCCGGTGCTGTCCCAGCAGATCGGCGTCCGCACCCAGCTGATCTTCGGGTTCTGCATGGGGTTCGTGCTCTACGCCCTGCTGCGGCTGCCGACCTGGCAGCGCACGTCCGGCGACTGGCTCCGGTTCGTCCTGGACACCGGGATCATCGTGCTCACCGCCGGTGTGCTGCTCTGGCACCTCTCGCTGAGCCGGATCGACTTCTCCGGCTCGCCGAACGCCACCCCGCGCGCGGTCATGGTGATCACCCTGGTGTCGGCGGTGTCGCTGGTCACCTTCGTGAAGGTGGCGTTCGCCGGGGCCGGACGGCTGGACCGGGGCGCCCTGCACATCCTCTCGGCCGGGGTGGGGCTGGCCGCGCTGACGGCGGCGGTGGCGCCGTTCATCGTCGACCGGCCGTACCTGTCCACCAGCCTGCTGGCGTTTCCGATGTCGCAGCTCACGGCGATCCTCGCGGCACGACGGCAGCTGCGGAACCGGAACCAGCCGCCGCCGGTCCGGCCGCCGGCACGGCGGTTCAGCATCGTGCCCTACCTGGCGGTGGCGCTGCTCTACGCGGCGGTGCTGCGGGTGGAGGTGCCGCGCGGTGGGGCCGAGATGGTGATGGCGCTGGCCGCCGCCGGTGCCACCGTGCTCGTCGTCCTCCGGCAGCTCACCACGCTGCGGGACAACGCCCGGCTGCTCGACACCGTGGACGCCAGTCTCAGTCAGCTTCAGGCGTACCAGAAGCAACTGGATCATCAGGTCTCGCACGACGCGCTCACCGGCATCGGCAACCGCTCGTCGTATGTCGAGGAGATCTCGGCGCGGCTCGCCGGCGGCGAGCCGTTCATGGTGGCGTTGCTCGATCTGGACGACTTCAAAACCGTCAACGACCGGTACGGGCACGGCACCGGCGACATCCTGCTCCAGACGATCAGCCGGCGACTGCGGGAGCGGCTGCGGTCCGAGGACACCGTGGCCCGGATCGGCGGTGACGAGTTCACCCTGCTGCTGCCCGGCCTGACCGAGGCCGAGACCGACACCCTGCTGCTCGAGCTGATGAGCGTGGTGCAGGCGCCGGTGCTCGACGGCGGGCTGGAGATGGCGCCGCGGATCAGCGTCGGCGTCACCGCGAGCCGGCCCGAGGACACCGCCTTGGAGTTGCTGCGCCGCGCCGACGTGGCGATGTACGCCGCCAAGAACGCGGGCGGCGGCCGCTGGACCTGGTTCGACCCGATCATGGACCAGATCGCCGACAACGACGCCCGGCTCGCCGCCGATCTGCGGCAGGCCATCGCCCGGGACGAGCTGTTCCTGCTCTACCAGCCGATCGTCGAGCTGCCGCACGGCCGGCTCACCGGCGTGGAGGCGCTGGTCCGCTGGCGTCACCCGGAGCGGGGCCTGATCTCACCCGCGATGTTCATCCCGCTCGCCGAGCGCAACGGCTACATCGTCGAGCTGGGCCGCTGGGTCCTGGAGCAGGCCGTGGCGCAGGCGGCCCGCTGGGAGCGCGAGCTGGGCCCGGACGCGCCCGGCAAGGTCAGCGTGAACGTGTCCGCGCGGCAGCTGGGCGAGCCGGGTTTCCCGGCCGAGATGGCGGCGCTGCTGTCGGCGGCCGGGCTGAACCCGGCCCGGCTGGTGGTCGAGGTGACCGAGACGGCGGTGCTCGGCACGGGGGTGGCCCTGGACGTGGTGCGGGCGCTGGCCGGGCAGGGCCTGAGCATCGCGCTGGACGACTTCGGCACCGGCCAGTCGTCGCTCAGTCTGCTGGTGGACTGCCCGGTGAGCTGGCTGAAGGTGGACAAGTCGTTCGTCGACGGGGTGACCACCCGCAGCCCGCAGGCGGTGATCGTGGACAGCCTGATCGGCATCACCGAGGGTCTGCGCATGCAGGCGGTGGCCGAGGGCGTGGAGACCGCTGAGCAGGCGGAACGTCTTTACCAGGCCGGTTACCGATTCGCCCAGGGATACCATTTCGCCCGCCCGTTGCCGGAATCCGACATCGAACTGATGATCGGCGTGGGAGAAACTCGACAATCTCAACTGACTTAGTAGACAAGGAAGGTGTTCGTCCGGCAGGCTGCGCCGCATGGATCCGATCATGGTGTTCGCCGGCCTGGGAGTCGGCATCATCGTCGGGCTCACCGGCATGGGCGGTGGCGCTCTGATGACGCCCATCCTCGTCCTCCTGTTCGGGGTGCATCCGGTCGCCGCCATCTCCAGCGACCTGGCCGCCAGCGCGATCATGAAACCGTTCGGTGGCTGGGTGCACGCCCGCCGCGGCACGGTGAACTGGCGCCTGGTCGGCTGGCTCTGCGCCGGCAGCATCCCGGCCGCCTTCCTCGGCGTGCTGCTGCTCAACCTGTTCGGCAGCGACGAGAGCGTCCAGCACGCCGTCAAGATCGCCCTGGGCGTGGCGCTGCTGCTGGCCGCCGGCGGGATGCTGCTCAAGGCCTGGACCGGACGGCGCAACGCGGACGGCCCGCCGGCCCCGATCATCGTCAAACCCGTGCCGACCGTGCTGATCGGCATCATGGGCGGCCTGGTCGTCGGCCTCACCTCGGTCGGCTCCGGCTCGCTGATCATCGTGGCGCTGCTGGCCCTCTACCCCAAGCTGCGCGCCAACGACCTGGTCGGCACCGACCTGATCCAGGCGGTGCCGCTGGTCACCGCGGCAGCGCTGGGGCACGCCTTCTTCGGCGACCTCCAGCTCGACATCGCCGGCGCGGTCATCCTCGGGTCCATCCCGGGTGTGCTGATCGGCTCCCGGATCTCGTCGCGAGCGCCGGGCGGGCTGGTCCGGTCCGCGCTGGTGATCGTGCTGCTGGCCAGCGCGCTCAAACTGTTCGACCTGCCCACACCGGTGGTCGGAGTGGTCGCCGCGGTTGCGGTCCTGGTCGCGGTCGGCATCGGTCTGTACGGCCGGGAGGCCCGGCAGAAAGAACTGGCAAAAACCGGTATCAGCTAATAACTCCCCCACGATCTGCCGAAATAGGGCAGCGTCGGCTATGGGGGTGCGGATGAACGTACGGCAGAAGCTGCTGGGTGGATATCTCCTGGTGGCGCTCATGGTGGGTGCCACCGCGCTGATCGCCTGGCAGGCCACCACGGCGTCGGCCGAGCGGGCCGCCGCGCTGGAGGCGGCCCGGCTGGCCCGCGGCATCGCCATGGACGTCGCGCTGGGCCTGGCGGTCGACACCGAGGACGAGGTGGTCTCGCCGCTCTACTACAGCCCCGAGGCGCTCGACAACTACCTCCAGCGCATGCACGAGACCCAGCAACGCGACGCCGTGGTGGTCGACTACGCCGAGTACATCCTCGGGGACGTGGTCAAGGAGAACATCGGGCACATCTTCGACCACGACCTCGGCAACGAGGTCGGCAGGACGATCGCCGACGGCGAGTCCCGGGTCTTCGTCGAGACCAGCAGCGACTATCCCGACGGCATCAAGCAGGTCGTGGTGCCGATGCGGAGCAAGGCCGGCAAGACGGTCGGCGCGATCATCGTCGAGTACACGCCGATCTACGACCAGATGATGGCCTCCACCCGCCCCGCCCAGCTGATCACCGTGGTCAGCGCCACCGTGGTGATGCTGCTGGTGCTCGCTCTCGGCGTCGGCATCACCGGCTCGGTGGTCCGCCGGATCACCTCGCTCACCACGGCCGTCCGCACCATCCGCGCCGGCGACTACTCGCTGCGGGTGCCACCGGACGGCCGCGACGAGATCGGCCGGCTGGCCCGCGCCTTCAACTCGATGGCCCAGCAGCTGGAACGCTCCGCCCGGGAGATCCTCGCCAAGGAGTACACCGACAGCATCCTGTCCAACGCCGGCGAAGGCATCTGCGGCATCGACCCGGCCGGCCGGATCGCCTTCGCCAACGAGGCGGCCGGGCGGATCACCGGCCTCGGCGCCGCCGGACTGCTGCAGCGCGAGGCCCGCGTGCTCTTCCCGGAGGCGGCCGGCGGCCTGGGCAGCGGCACCCGGGAAGGCCGCCTGCTGCGGCCGGACGCCACCACGGTCCGCGTCGAATACACGGTCAGCTCCATCGAGAAGGAAGGCCGGCCGATCGGCGCCGTGGTCGTGCTGCGTGACGTCACCCGGCAGCGCGACCTCGAACACGACCTGCGTCACCAGGCCCTGCACGACGGGCTCACCGGGCTGCCCAACCGCAAGCTGCTGCTCGACCGGCTGGACCACGCGCTCAACCGGTCCCGGGCGTCCGGCGAGCACATCGCCCTGCTCTACCTGGACCTGGACGGTTTCAAGCGGGTCAACGACAGCCTCGGGCACAACGCGGGGGACCTGCTTCTGCGTACCGCGGCGGAGCGGCTCAGCGCCGCCCTGCGCCCGCACGACACGGTGGCCCGTCTCGGCGGTGACGAGTTCGCCGTCCTGCTGGAGGGCGCCACCCCGCCGGTCGTCGAGGTGCTGGCCCGCGCCTGCCTGGACACCATCGCCCGGCCGTTCATGGTGCACGGCCGGGAGGCGGTGGTGACGGTCAGCGTCGGCGTCGTCCCGGACGCGGCCCGTTACACCGACGCCGACGAGGTGGTCCGCAACGCCGACGTCGCCATGTACGCCGCCAAGGACCTGGGCAAGAACCGTTTCATGGTGTTCGAGACCCGGATGCACGAACAGCTGCTGACCCGGCTCGACCAGGAGAACCGGCTGCGCGAGGCGGTGCACCGCGGCGAACTGCGACTGCACCTGCAACCGGTGGTCACGATCCCGGACGGCCACGTGACCGGCGCCGAGGCGCTGGTCCGCTGGCAGGACCCGCTGCGCGGACTCCAGCAGCCGGGCTCGTTCATCCCGCTCGCCGAGGAGACCGGCATGATCATCGAGATCGACCGGTGGATCCTCTTCGAGGCCTGCCGTACGCTGCGCCACTGGCAACTGGAGAGCCCGTGGACCGCGCCCGCCTGGGTCAGCGTCAACCTGTCCGCCGCGCACCTGGACCTGCCCGACCTCACCGACCACGTCGCCTACGCGCTGGCCACCACCGGGCTCTCCCCGCACTGCCTGGTGCTGGAACTCACCGAGACCGTGATGATGCGGGACGTGGCGGTCACCTCGGCCCGTCTCCAGGAGCTGCGCGACCTCGGCGTCCGGATCGCCATCGACGACTTCGGCACCGGCTACTCGTCGCTCGGCTACCTCCGCGACATCCCGGTCGACGTGCTGAAACTCGACCGCTCCTTCATCACCGGTCTGGCCGGCAACGGCCGGCAGCAGGAGCTGGTCACCGCCATCGTCCAGTTGGGCCACACCCTCGGCCTGCGGGTGGTCGCCGAAGGGGTCGAGGACGCCGAACAGCTCGCCCTGCTCACCGTGATGGGCTGCAAGTACGCCCAGGGTTACCACCTGGGCCGCCCCGAGCCGGCCTACCAGCTCTACGAGCGGCTCACCACGCCGGTGTTCAACACCTGACCCGGTACAGGTCGCGCAGCAGCATGATCTCGGCGCCGTGGTGGATGACCTCACGGTTGATGTGCAGGATCAGGGTCGCCATCGGCTCGGCGGCGTAGGCGCCCTCGGCCGGACCGCACGGGCGCGACAGCCCGCCGTCGCCCAGCGCGGTGACACCGGCCGACCAGGTGGCGTAGGCGGCGTCGAGCTGCTCCAGCGCCTCACCGGCGGTTCCCGCGTACGCGAAGCCCGGGTAGTCGGCGGGCGGTCCGCCGAAATGGGCGGCCGACCGGGCCCCGAACACGCCGACGATGATGTGGCCGAGCCGCCAGGCGATGGTGGTGACCGGCGGTGGGGACGGCTCCGGGTACTCCCAGTCGATGGTGAAGTCGCCACTCCCGGCCGCCATCGCCGCGGTGCTCGTGCCGCGCGGCCGCACGCTCCACGCGCCGGGCGCGGGCTCCCAGAAGTACTCGTCGTCGGTGAGGCCGTCGAGGCCCGGGCGCAGCTGATGACGCCAGTGGAAGTCGAGCTGCTCACGGAGATGCCGATTCCAGTCGAAGCTCATCACCCCACACTAGGGGGCCCGATCGGCCCGGCGCGGCCTCGCTGCCCGGAGTGGCGCGGAGATCGCGGTGCGCCACGGGACGGTCCAGGGTGTGCTCCGGCGGCGTACGGCGTACCGGAAAGGAAGCGCGGGAGAGACGCCTGGGGGTGACCGATGGAAACGGCCACCGCCCACCTCGGCAGGCGGGTGAGCGGTGGCCGTGATCGGGAGCTGAGCCGGGTCGGCGCCAGGGTGGAAGGGGTCCGGCGCCGACCCGGGGGTCAGCGGAACTGACCGGGAAGGATCAGCTCTGCACGAAGACGGAGACGGTCCGTGCGGGGACGGTCAGCGTTCCGGTGGCGGCCGCGAACGAGGCGGTACGCGTCACCGGGTCGGCCGAGGACTGCTGGACCGGGTGAAGGGTCACCTTCTTGCCGGCCAGCGCGGGCACCGTCTGGGTGGCCGCCGTGGCGCCGGCGTTGAAGACCACCGTGATCGACTTCCACTGCCGGTCCACGCCGCGGGCGTCGATCGTCATGGTGATCACGCCGGCGGTCTCCTTGGCGCCGGAGAGCGGGAAGGACACCCGCTTCTGCACCTGCGAGCCGGTGGCCAGACCGAACGCCGGGCTGGACTTCCGGATCCTGAGCAGCTCCTGGTAGAGGTTGTTGCTCAGGTTCATCGAGGCGCAGTCCGGCACCAGGGCCGGGTCGGCCAGCAGCGGCTTGGCGTAGGCGTACTTCGACTCGTTGTCCGCCTTGGGCGGCAGACCCCTGCCGAAACCGTTGCCCTGCGTGCAGTCCCAGATGATCTGGTTGAACCAGTCGCCGGAGTTGAACGAGTTCCGGTCCAGCGACTTGGAGCGGAGGATCTCGCTGCCCGCGGTCACGAAGCCCGCGCCCTGGCCGAGCACCGTGGTGGCCAGCGCCACCGACTGGGCCCGCGCCCGGTCCGCGGCCGTGGTGGCCTGCGGCAGCTTGTACGCCATCGCGTCGTACAGGATCTCGTTGTCGTGCGCGTCGACGTAGGTGATGACCTCGCCCGGGTCCTGCGTGTAGCCGGCCGGGGCGCCGTTGTAGTCGACCTGCGAGCCCTTGACCACGGCCCCCGACGAGTCGGTGAACGTGTAGTCCGCCAGGTTGCCGGTCAGACCGACCTTGATCAGGTCCTGGTAGTGCAGCAGGCGCGCCTTCTGCTCCGCCTCGGTGCCGTTGACCGCGTCGCCGTTGGGGGCGCCGGCCAGGCCGGTCGCGAAGCCCTGGATGCGCGGGTTGTTGTCGAACGGGCCGCCGCCGCGGACCGCGTCACGGAGCCGGTCGTTGAACGTGCCGATCCCGGTGCCGCCCATGTTGAGCTGGGTGGCCTGGATGAAGCGGGCGTCGTTCGCCACCTCGCCGAAGTTCCAGCCCTCGCCGTACACGTAGATGTTCCGGCCGTCGACACCGTCCTTGGCGAGCGTGAGCTTGTCCAGGGCGCGGCGCACCGCCAGCATGTTCTCCTTCGGGTGGTGGCCCATCAGGTCGAAGCGGAAACCGTCGACCTTGTACGCCTTCGCCCACGTGACGATCGAGTCGACCACGAGTTTGCCCATCATCGCGTTCTCCGGCGCGGTGTTGGCGCAGCAGGTGGAGTTGGCGACGGTCCCGTCGTCGAGCAGCCGGTGGTAGTAGCCGGGCACGATCTGGTCGAGCACCGACTTGGCGTCCGTGCCGGCGGCCGAGGTGTGGTTGTAGACGACGTCCATGACGACCCGCAGGCCGGCCTGGTTGACGCCCGCCACCATCGCGCGGAACTCCTTGGTCCGCTGGTCGGGCTCGACCGCGTAGCCGCCCTCGGGGACGGTGTAGTGCAGCGGGTCGTAACCCCAGTTGTAGCCGTCGGTGGCGGCCACCTTCTCGATGCAGGCCTGCTGCTGGTCCGAGTCGGCGGGCAGCGACGCCAGGTCACAGGCGGGCTGCTGCTGGTCGGCACGCTTCTCCGGGATGGTGGCGAAGTCGAACGCCGGCAGCAGGTGCAGGTGGGTGACCCCGGCCTCGCCCAGCTCGGCCAGGTGCTTCATGCCCGCGCTGTCCTTCCGGGTGAAGGCGCTGAACGTGCCCCGCTCGGCGGCGGGAACCGACGCGTCGGCCATCGAGAAGTCCCGGACCGACAGCTCCGAGATCTGGATCTTCGCGGGGGCGGTGGCGGCCGGCTTGCGCAGACCCGCCCAGCCGGCCGGCGCGAGCGCCGGGTCGGACAGGCTGACGAACCGGCTGCGGGTCGAGTCGGCGGTGAGCGCGACCGAGTACGGGTCGGTGACCGACGCGGTGACCACCTTCCGCGCGGCCGGCTGCCACGCGGTCACCCGGAACTTGTAGAACTTGCCGGCCCAGTCGCCGCGGCCGGACCAGACGCCGGTGCGGTCGTCGCGGGTCAGCTTCGCCAGGGCCGGGGTGGCCTGGCCGGCGGTGTCGTAGACCTCGAGTTCGACGGCGCGGGCGGTCGGCGCCCACACCGCGACGCTCGCCTTCCTGCCGCTGACGACCGGGCCGAGGGTGGCGCCGGTGGCTTCGTCGCCGTAGACGTCGTCGAGGACACCGGACAGCTGGACGCCGGTGGCCGAGAGCAGCTTGCCGGCGGCGTCGCGCTCGGTCACCACGACCTGGCTCCGCAAGACCTCTGCAAGATCTTTCTTGGCGGTACGGAACGCGCCGTACTGCCACAGGTGCGGGAACCTCTCGCGCTGCGCCTCGGTGAGCCCGTTGCGCTGCGCGGACAGGGTGACCGACTGGTACGTCCCGGTCAGCTCGCCGTCCTTGACGCCGATCCCGCCGTCGGGCGACCAGACCAGGTCGTAGACCTTGCCGTCGGTGCCGGCGCCGACCGGCTCCAGGGAGGTGCCGGTGCCGGTCTTCCAGGCCACCGTGCCCCGGTCCAGCCAGACCGCGCGGGACTTGGCGATGTCGATCTCGCCGGCCCCGGAGGCCGTCTTGACCAGCGGCAGCAGGCGGGTCTCCTGACCGCCCAGCAGCCAGACCTCGCGGCCCGCCTTGGCGAAGTCGAGAGACTGGTCGGTGGGCAGGTCCTTCTCGTCGCCGCGGTGGATGATGTAGCTCAGCGAGGTCGCCCCGGCCGCGAGCGGGACCTCGAAGACCGCGCCGTAGGAGTCGATCCGGGCCGGCAGGAGCGGGGTCGCCCAGTCGGTCGGGTTGGCGGCGCCGGCCCAGACGTGCAGGCCCCAGCCGTCGTAGTTCCCGTCGGCCTTGCGCCAGTGCAGGATCGCCTTGTTCGGGTCCTGTGCCGGGTCGGGCTCGCCGGTGGCGGCCTGCCGGGAGGTGTAGACCTTGGCGTCGCCCTGCTTGATCCAGATCTCCGGGTTCTCGCCGACGTTGATGGTCCGGTCCGCGTCGACGTCCTTGTCTCCGTTGTCGTCGACCACGATGAACCCGACGCTCTTCGCGCCCGGCTTGAGCTTCACGTAGGCGAAGCGGCCGTACGAGTCCTCGCCGACGAACTGCTGACCGTTGGGCCAGCTGGTGGTCATCGACGGGTCGACGTCGCCCCACACGTACAGGTTCTGGTCGTCGTAGCCGCCCTCGGGGCGCTGGTAGTGCACGACCGCGTAGCCGGCGGTGGAGGTGGCCTCCGGGGTGCCGACGGTGATGTCCACGGTCGAGGACGCGAGGCGTCCCTTGCTGTCCCGCACCACTGCCTTGTACCGCACCGGGGTGTCCCCGGCCAGTCCGGTCAGGTCGTGGTAGACCCGGTACGGGGCCTTGTCAGCGGTGCCGAGCAGCTTCCACCGGCCGTTGCCGGCCTGGGCCGCGAAGGTCACCGTCGACAGCGGGTCACCGGTGACGTCGGCCACGATCTCGGTACGGGTGGGAACCGACGCGCCCGGCTTGGGGCCGCTGATGCTCACGGTCGGGGCCGCGGCCGGCACGGCGATCGTCGCGCCCGCCTTGAGGACGACCGACGACAGCGCCGGAACCGTGATGGTGATCTTGCCGTCGGCGCCCGAGGTGACCGCGGTCGCGCCGCCGTAGATCCCGGCGAACGTGGCGTTCGGCGTCCCGGTGGCGAAGCTGACGGTCTGCGCGGTGGTGGCGTTGTTGGACGCGACCACGTACTCCGCGCGCTTCGCCTTGTCCAGCCGGGAGGCCGCGAAGACGCCCTGGCCCTCGGCCGCGTACCGGGTGACCTGGGTGCCGGTGACCAGCGCCGGGTTCGCCTTGCGCAGCTTCGCCAGCGCCGCGATGGTCTGGTAGACCGGGTGCGACGTGTTGTAGTTGTCCACCGCGTGGGTGCTGTCGGTGCCGATCAGGTCGTCGTCCAGGTAGTCCGCCGACTTGCTGGCGTACAGGTCCTGGCGGGCGTCCTTGTCGCCGCCCGGGCCGGTGAAGCCCTGCTCGTCACCGGAGTAGACGACCGGCTGGCCACGGGTGAGGAACATTAGCTCGTGGGCGAGCTGGTCACGCTTGAGCTGGGTCTCGGCGGTCGCCGCGGAGGCGATGAAGGAGCCGATCCGGCCCATGTCGTGGTTGCCGAGGAAGGTCGGCAGCCGGTCCGCGCCGGTGTCGCGGGCGGTGTAGAGGTCGTCCTTGGCGTACATGGCGGACAGCGCGTCGGCGCCGCTGTTGCCGGTGACGAAGCCGCGCGCCGCCTCCTGGAACGAGAAGTCCAGGGTGGCGGGCAGGTTGCCCTCCCGCACGTAGGTCGACTGGATCTCCTGGTCGGCGCTGTAGACCTCGCCGAACATGAAGAAGTCGTCCTTGCCGGCCTTCTTCGCGGCCTTCTCGACGCCGGGCGCCCACTGCTGCCAGAACTCCAGGTTGGAGTGCTTGACGGTGTCGAGACGGTAGCCGTCGATGCCGGTGTCCTCGACCCAGTCCGAGTAGATCTTCGTCATGCCCTCGACCACCTCGGGACGCTCGGTGAAGAGGTCGTCGAGGCCGTAGAAGTCACCGTACTCGCTGTTCTCGCCGGCGAACGTGGAGTCGCCGCGGTTGTGGTACATGTTCACGTCGTTCAGCCACGACGGAACCTTCACCTTGCTGTCCGCCGTGTTGCCGAACACCGGGGTGTACGGGTACGACGTGGCGTCCGTCTCCGGGAAGGCGCCCGAGGTCGCGTAGTTGCGGTCCTCGAACGGCTGCCCGTCGGTGTCGGTGTACGGGGAGTCCGCCTTCTCGACGTACGTGTACTTGTTCTCCGCGTACTTGATGACGTCCGCGGTGTGGTTGACGATGATGTCCAGGTAGATCTTCATGCCGCGCTGGTGCGCGAGCTTGACCAGCTTCTTCAGGTCCGCGTTGGTGCCGAAGTGCGGGTCGACCTGGGTGAAGTCGGTGATCCAGTAGCCGTGGTAGCCGGCCGAGACGTCGTTGCCGGTGCCCTGCACGGGACGGTTCTTGAAGACCGGGGCGAGCCAGATGGCGGTGGTGCCGAGACCCTGGATGTAGTCCAGCCGGTCCATCACGCCTTTGAGGTCGCCGCCGTGGTAGAAGCCTTTGTCGGCCGGGTCGTACCCGGTCGCCAGGCGGTCGCCGGAGAGGCCGCCCTTGTCGTTCCTGGTGTCACCGTTGGCGAACCGGTCCGGGAGCACGAAGTAGAACTGTTCGCTCTTGGCCGGCTGGTCCGAGCCCCACTGGGCGATCACGGCGTCACTGGGAACGGAAGGAGCCGCGACGGCGGTGGAGGCCGGCACGGCGACGAGTGGGAGGAAGAGGCTGAGCAGCGCGGCGCCCAGCCTCAGACGGCGGTGTAGGGGTTTTCTCGGTGCCACTGCGCACCCTTCCGATTCGGTGGTATCGGATCGACTGATATATATTTCCAGCACCGCCCCGGCGTGGACGCCGCCCGATCGACTCCGTAGTGTGATCATGGGTCGGCCCGCCGATCCGGGGCACGTTTCGTCGAACGATCAACGTGTGTCGCTCTTGTTGCCGGGACGTTAGCAAGGTCTTGCATGGAATGGAAGGCCTTTCAGGACCATGCCGAGCAGACATCGGACCACTAGAGTGAGACCATGCGTGCGCGAATGGCCGATATCGCCAAACAGGCTCAGGTCAGTGAGGCGACGGTGTCGCGTGTCATTAATGACCGCCCCGGCGTCTCAGCTGAAACTCGACAAGCGGTTCTGACCGCACTGGACGTCCTCGGGTACGAACGACCCGAAAGATTGCGCAAGCGCAGCGCCGGCCTCGTCGGCCTGGTGGTCCCCGAGCTGGACAACCCGATCTTCCCGGCCTTCGCCCAGGTGATCGAGTCGACGCTCGCCCAGCACGGCTACACGCCGGTGCTGTGCACTCAGTCACCCGGCGGCGTCACCGAGGACGAGTACGTCGAGATGCTCCTCGACCGGCAGGTCTCCGGCATCATCTTCATCTCCTCACTCTCCGCCGACACCACCTCGGACCGCTCCCGTTATCAGCGGCTGCTCGACCGGCCGCTGCCGATCGTGCTGGTCAACGGCTACGCCAAGGAGCTCGAGGCGCCCTTCGTGTCGTGCGACGACCGGGTCGCCGGCGAGCTGGCGGTCGGTCATCTGGTGGCGCTCGGGCACCGGCGGATCGGCATGATCTCCGGCCCCAACCGGTTCATCAACACCCAGCGCAAGCTCCAGGGCTACCGGACCGCGATGAAGCGTGAGATGGGCCTCTCCGACGCCGGGGTGGACGAGCTGATCTCGCTCACGCTGTTCGGCGTGGAGGGCGGCGAGGTGGCCGCTGACCGGCTGCTGAACAAAGGTGTGACCGGGATCATCTGCGCCTCGGACATGATGGCGCTGGGCGCGATCCGGGCCGCCCGGCGGCGTGGCCTGCGGGTTCCCGAGGAGGTGTCGGTCATCGGCTTCGACGACTCGGCGCTGATCCCGTTCACCGACCCGCCCCTGACCACGCTGCGCCAGCCGGTCGCCGCGATGGCGGTGGCCGCGGTCCGCTCCCTGGTCGACGAGATCAACGGGCACGGGGCGCCGCACTCGGAGTACCTTTTCCACCCCGAGCTGGTGGTTCGCAACTCGACGGCGATCGCTCCGATCCGCTCGGAGGTCGCGGTCGCCACCACAGTCGCCTGACCGAAAAGGTACGGATGGCGGCCGAGCCGCCGTCCGTACCTCGTGAGAGCGTTCTCTCGGATTGGGCAAAGACGTCCAGGCGCCTACCGGAATCGGTGGGCGCCTGGACGGAATTCGTTTAGCGAATCAGCCCTTCGTGCCGCCGGCGGTAAGACCGGACACGAGATGCTTCTGGGCGAAGAGGAATACGATTCCGGCCGGGATCGTCACCAGAATGGCCGCCGCGGTGAGGTATTCCCACTGCGGATTGAACTGCGGCACGAACTGGCGCATCCCGTAGGCCAGGGTGAACTTGTCGTCGGTCTGAATGAAGGCCGACGCGTAGGCCACCTCACCCCAGGCGGTGAGGAAGGTGTAGAAACCGGTCACCGCGATCGCCGGGCGGGCCAGCGGCAGGATCACCGTCCAGAACGTGCGGAACGGGCCGCAGCCGTCCAGTGACGCCGCCTCGTCGAGCGAGGTCGGAATCGAGTCGAAGTAGCCCTTGAGCATCCAGGCGCAGAACGGCACCGCGATCGTCAGGTACGCGATGACCAGCGACGGCAGTGTGTTGATCAGACCGAGGTTGGCCATGATCGTGTAGATCGGCACGATCAGGATGGCCACCGGGAACATCTGGGTGACCAGGAAGACCATCATCAGCGGCCGGCGGCCCGGGAAGTTGAACCGGGACATGGCGTAGCCGGTGGTGGCCGAGAAGAAGATGCCCAGGAGCATCGTGAACGCCGCCACCACCACCGAGTTGAGGAACCACTGCGGGAAGTTGGTGTCGAACAGCACGTACTCGTAGTTGGCCAGGGTCGGGTCCTTGACCAGGGTGAGCTCACTGCTCTGCACGGCGTACCCGGGCTTGAACGAGGAGAGCAGCACCCAGACGATCGGGCCGATCGCGATGACCGAGGCCACGATCATGGTGGCGTGCAGCCCGATCGAGGCGGCGACGCTGCGCCGGCCGCGCCGCGGCTTGTTGACGGGCGCCTCGGTCGGCGTCGGCGCCGGGAACGCCGTGATCGGCGGAGTGGTCGTCATCTGAGCCATGTCACCAGACCTCGCCTTGCTTGCGCAGCACCCGCCGGTAGAAGACCGAGAAGATGAGCAGGATCGAGAGGATCAGCACGCCATAGGTGGAGGCGAGCGAGTAGTTCCGGATACCCTCGAAGGCTGCCCGGAAGGCACCGGTGACCAGGATCTCGGTCTGGCCGGCCGGTTGTCCCTCGGTCACCAGGAAGATGATCGGGAACATGTTGAAGGTCCAGATGGTGCCGAGCAGGATCACCGTCATGCTGACCGGGCGCAGGCCCGGCAGGGTGATGTTGCGGAACCGCTGCCACGGCGAGGCGCCGTCGATCTCGGCCGACTCGTAGAGCTCCTCGGGGATGCTCTGCATGCCGCCGAGCAGGGCCACCATCATGAACGGGACACCGAGCCAGATGTTCGTGACCACCGCCGTGAACATCGAGGTCCAGCGGCTGTCGAACCAGGCGACCGGATCGACGCCGACCCACCCGAGCATCGAGTTGATCACGCCGAAGCGCTCGTTGAACAGGAACTTCCAGGCGAAGGCGCTGACGAACGCGGGGACCGCCCAGGGCAGCACGAGCAGCACCCGGTAAAGGCCGCGGAACCGCATCCGGCGGTTGATCATGACGGCCAGGCCGAGGCCGAGACCGTAGTGGAAGGCCACCCCGACGACCGTCCACACCAGGGTGTTCGCGGTCCACATCCAGAACTCGCCGACCTTGCCGGTGAGGACGTTGACGTAGTTGTCGAGGCCCACGAACGACCAGGCGTTCGGGTTCTCCTTACAGACCTCGCCACCGGTGATGGACTTGGTGCAGATCTCGGCGAGCTGGTTGGCCTCGGTCTGGTTGGTGAACGAGATCCAGAAGCCGTTGATCAGGGGATAGAAGATCAGGATCGCCAGGACGAGGACGACGGGCACGACCATCGCCCACGCCGACCAGTTCTTGTCCCAGCTCCGCCGCAACTTCGTCGGCAGTCCGACGCGGCCCGGCGCCGGGTCGGCGGTCACAGTGCTCATCAGCTGTGCTCCATGGGGGGAACGACTGCGGGCGCCGGCCCGTGCGGGCCGGCGCCTGCTTCAATCGGTCAGTTGGTGGCGTAGGACGGGACGACCTCGGCCTTGTACTTCTTGGCCACGGCGTCGAGCGAAGCCTTGGCGTCCTTGTTCTGGATCAGGACCTCGGTGGCCATCTGGTCCAGCGGGCCGAAGAACTGGCCACCCTCGGGGATCCACGGGCGGCTGACAGCGGCCTCGGCGACCGGCTTGAAGGCGGAGATGACCGCGTTGCTCTTCACCGACGCGACGTCGTAGGCCGACTTGCGGGTGGGCAGGACGCCCAGCTTGTCGGCGATGAACGCCTGCGACTCGGCCGAGCTCAGGAACTTGACGAACGCGACGGCGGCGGCGGCCTTCTCCTGCGGAACGCCGGACCAGATCACGTAGTTGTGGCCGCCGATCGGGGCGCCGGCCTTCGCGGAACCGGCCGGGACCGGGGCGATGCCGAGGTTCTCGACGCCACCGAAGGACGGGGCGGTCTTGATGTTGTTGACCTCCCACGGGCCGTTGATGATGAAGGCGACCTTCTTCTCCTTGAAGAGGGTCATCATCGTGCCGTAGGAGTCGGTGGCCGACGGCTTGACCGAGGCGCCGCTGTCGATCAGGTCCTTCGCGATCTTGAGGCCCGCGACGTTCTGCTCGGAGTTGACCACGATCTTCTTGTTCGCGGTGTCGACCAGGTCACCGCCCTCGCCGTACATGAACGGCAGCGTGAAGTAGCCGGCGGCGTTGACGTACAGGCCGTCGACGCCGGTCTTCTTCTTGACGGTCTGGGCGGCGGTCTTCAGGTCGGCCCACGTCTTCGGCACCTCGACGCCGGCCTTCTCGACGAGCTCCTTGTTGTAGAGCAGGGCGAGGCTGTCGGTGACCTGCGGTACGCCGTAGGTCTTGCCGTCGAACTTGTTGGACGCCATCGGGGCGGCCAGGTAGTCCGACTCGTCGGCGAGCAGCTCCGAGCCGTCCAGCGAGTACAGGTAGCCCAGAGAGGCGAACTCGGGCACCCAGGCGACCTCGGCGCGGAGGATGTCCGGCGCGCCGGTCTTCGCGGCGGCGGCGGTCTTGAACTTGTTCTGCGCCTCGGCGAACGGCACCGACTGGTAGTTGATCTTGACGTTCGGGTACGTCTTGTTGAAGTTGGCGATCAGCTCCTGGAAGGCCGGGCCCTCGTTCTTCGCGTCCGAGGTGTCCCACCACGTGAGCTCGGCGGACAGGGAAGCCGGGTCGGCCGCCTTGTTCTCCGTGGAGCCCGACTTCTCCTCGCCGCCGCAGGCGGCGATCGTGAAGGCGAGGGCGACGGAGGTGAGTGCGGCGAGTCCCTTGTTTATGCGACGCATGTTGCGCTCCTTGACTACCTGCTGGGGTTCGACCGGACGGTAGCAAGAAGTTTCGGGCTTAGAAACCCCTTGCGAACGAACTTGCAACCTGACCGCCGCGAGAAACCGCACGATCCCGACATCGCGGGCGCTAAAGGTGGCTCTAGCTGCTGTTCTGTTACCTACCGGATCGGCTTGCGGAACATGATGGTCATGGAAACGGGTTACAGGGATCCACCATCAGTACGGCGTAAGCAGGCGTTCGAAGGGATGCCCTCGATGCAACTTCTTGCACGATGCACTGAAAGCTCATGCCGGGAGCCGGCGTACTCGTGACCGGCTGAGCCAGAAGAACGACAGACATGTAAAAAGGCGGTGACGGGCATACTGCCCGCCACCGCCCCGTACCGGCCGCCGAGGTCAGGTCACCGACTGCAGATCACGGAGCACCTCGGAGATCAGTACCGGATCGAGATCGCGGAGCACGGCCGTCCCGCCGAAGTGGGCCACCTCGCCGAGAGTCTGCTCCGGGAAGAGGTCCACGGCCCCGGCCGCGATGCCCGGGTCGAGATCCAGGACGAACCCCGGGCCGGCGGTCGGCGACACGGTGATCTGAACGCTCACGCCACCGTCCAGCGGGCGCTCCCGCCGCCAGCCACGGCGCTCCAGCCCCAGCACCGCGCCGGTCGGCACCCGGCGGCCCCGGAAACGGGTGATCCGGCCGGCGGCCGCCTCGGCCGTGGTCAGCGCGGCGGTCTCCCGGCCGAGCTGAGGGAACGGCTGCACGATCCGGTAATCGGCGAAGATTTCCGACCACGGCGCCAGCGCCTCGCCCAGGTGGATCGGGTGCACCACGCCGATCGCCTCGTCGCCGCTGAGCTTGACCATCTCGTCGTGCACGTCGGCGAACGTGCCGTCCTCGGCCGTCCGGAAGCCGCCGACCAGCGCGCCGGCCGCGTCGTAGCGGCCCCAGACCAGGCGCCGGGCCAGGTGCCGCACCAGGGGGTGCTCGGCGAAGAACCGCCGGAACTCCTCCTCCGTCCAGCGACGGCCGGTCACCATGGCCCGCTCCAGCCGGCGGACCTGGTCGGCGGCGAGTGCCCGCACCTCCTTCTTGAGCGCGGTGAACCGCTGGGACGCCGCGGTGGCGAGCTCGGCGTCGTCGCGGGCAGCCGGCTTGGGCAGGTTCTTGAGGCGCTTACCGGCGGCGTCCGTGACGAACGGCTGCAACTGTTCGTCGAAGCCGACGACGAACTGCCGGGCCCCGAAGTCGAGGGTCAGGCTGCCGTCACCGTCCAGGCCCAGGTCGGGGACCAGCCTGTCGGCGAGCTGCTCGGCGGTGAGACCCCGCTTCCCGGCGACGTGGCCCAGCTGCCGCGCGGCCGCCGCACGGAGACCGCTGAACCGGCACCGCTCGGCGATGCGGTGCAGATGCAGCAGCGCGACGTCGGTGCCGATCGCGGCGAGCACCCCGGCGCCGGTGACCGCCCGGGCATGCCCGCTCTGCCCCGGCCACTCCATGATCAGCGGGGTGAGGCGCCGCACCACCTCGTCGTCGCCGACCAGGCCGAGCGCGTCCAGCGCCCAGCCCTGCCGGCCGTTGGCGCCCGCGGCCAGCCAGGACTCGAACACCGCCCACGCGAACCGGGCCAGATCGGCCGGGTCGCACGCCCGTCGCACGATGTCCACCCCCACATACGACTCCAGGGGCGTGTGCAGCGCGAACACCATCGCCAGGTCGCGCAGCGACGCGGCCGGCAGGACGAACCCGGAGCCCCGCAGACGAACCGGGGGCAGCGCGGCGGGATCGAACCACTTGGGGATCGAGGGAAGCTTCGCGGGCAGGATCGCGGCCGGCTCGGTGACGATCAGCGCCTCGACGGCGGCCGCCGCCTCCGCGCCGTAGGAAGCGGCGGCCGACCGGATCGTCTCGGCGTGACCGGCCCCGGCCATGAACACCAGGGTGTGCTGCGCCGACCGCCGGGCCGGCCCGTCGGGGCCCAGCGCACGGGGCACCAGCACCCGCGCGGCGAACCCGGAGTGCCGCTCCAGCCAGGCCCGCGCCGTCGCGATGAACCTCTCCCCGTAGTCGGGGCGGACCTCCATCCGCCAGGCGACCTGGGTGGATGCGAACGGCAGCATCAACGGATCCGCCAGCGCCGAGTCGCGGAAGGCCAGGTGCCGCAGCGGCAGCAGCGCGTCCGCCTCGAACCGGGCGACGATCCGCCGCATCCAGGACGCACACTCCGGGGCGGGCTGCGGCTTCCACTCGGCGAGCAGCGGCCGGGCCATCTCCTCCGGCGCTGCGGCGAAGAACTCGGCCGCGTCACGCCAGCCGACCTCTTCGCCGGCGCGCAGCCGATCGGCGGTCGCGGCCCAGTCACCCGGGCCGGCGGCCGCGGCGGAGCCACCCAGGCCGGCGGCGGGCACGGCCCCACCGGCCGGGCCGGTCACCTCGAAGGGTGCCGACAGCCACTCGTCGCGCTCGCCGGGCGCCCACTCCATGGTGGTCGGTGTCTCGGGCGCCAGCAGGGCGAGGACGACCGGCGGGTTGCCTCTCCGGCGGCGCCACGGCGGGTCGGCCAACAGCGGCGGCAACGCCTCCGGCGGGGCGGTGGCCGTGGCCTCCGTCTCGGTCAGCAACTGCCGGATCCGGCCTGCCGGGACCGTGGGCAGGCCGGCCGCGACACGCTCGGCGAGCGTGGGATCGGCCCGCACCCGGGCGGCGAGCAGGTCGCTCACCACCGGGTTTCCGGTCGGGACCGCCAGCAGGCGCAGCGCCCGCTCCGGGAACCGGGCGGTCGCCTCGGTCAGGACCCGGCGCACGTCCGGCTGGGCGGCGCGGTCGATCAGGCCGGCGAGCGCGCCGTCGTCGGGCAGGACGGCGAGGAGATCGATCAGCTCCTTCCTGCAGTTGACCCGCCGGGCCGCGAGCCGGTCGAGCCAGTTCAGCAGCAGGGGGACCGCAGCCGGGCCGAGGCCGTCGACGACCGTCTCATACCCACCCGGCCATCCGGCCAGCAGGACATCGGGTTGTGTCAGCACGGAGGCGACATGCTCGGGGGTGCTGATGGCGCTCAACAGCAGCGAAGCCCGGTAGAAGTCGCCGACGTCCTGGAGGGACTGGATCCGGGCGGGATGCCGGTCGGGCTCGGCGAGCGCCTCCGCCAGGTCCGCCGTCACCCAGTCGCCCCGCGACGGGACCAGCACCGAGGTGGCGCAGCGGGCGTGCGGGCCGAGCGTGCGCAGAGCGGCGAGGGCGGAGACTGTCTCGGCGTAGACATCGGCGGGCGCGGCCGCGAGCGCCGCTCGGGCCCGCAGCAGCATCAGCATGTGTGGATCGGAGAACAGCGACCAGACGCCGCCCTCGCCGACGCGGCGGCGGCGCACCCCCATGGTCTCCGTGCCGTCGCGGCGGATGCTCCGGAGAAGCATCTCGTCGCCCTCGGCGACCACGAACATCGAGAACAGCGCCACCACCGCCTCGGCCGCGAAACGGACGCCCCGCTCGCTCAGCCAGAGGTCGGCGAACCAGGGATGCCTCTCATGCTCCGCCGAATCCAGATGGATGGCGGCGAGGGCCACGACGGCCGCTCCCTCGGCGGGAGCCGCCGGATCCCGGTCGCACCAGGCCCGGGCAGGGCCCGCCAGGGACGGATCGGTGAACGCACTGGCGATCACCCCGGCCACGAAGCCGGGCAGCTCCCGCATCTGCCCGTCGACGACCTCGCGCGCACGTGGATCGGGCTCGACCGGGCGGACGCCGGCGCCGCCCCGGCGGGGGTGCAGCCGGGACGACCAGGGTTCGGGTAGATCGAACGACATGAACGGCACCGTACCGGTCGCCTGTGACAGAAACGCCGGGCGGCGAGGCCACCCGGCGTTCCACGTCACACCGTCAGGTCAGCGCGGGACGACCTTCTCCACCGCCCACTGGCGCCAGGTGTCCAGCTTGTGCTGCACCACGGCGAGCTGCTCGGCCACCGGGCCGGGGCCGGTCGAGCCCGGCGTGGTGCGGGCCGCGAGGGCCGACGCCACCGAGAGCACCTGGCGCACCGACGGGTCGAGGTGCTCGCTGACCGTCTTCAGGTCGTCGTCGGTGAGGTCCTCCAGCTCGCACTCGCGGGCCGAGCAGAGCGCCACCAGCTTGCCGGTGATCTCGTGGGCGTCGCGGAACGGCACGTTCCTGCGGACCAGCCAGTCGGCGACCTCGGTGGCCAGCGAGAACCCCACCGGCGCGGCCGCGGCCAGCCGGTCCACCCGGACCGTCATGGTGGAGACCATCCCGGCCAGCGCGGGCAACAGCAGCTCCAGGGTGTCGACCGCGTCGAAGGCCGGCTCCTTGTCCTCCTGCATGTCCCGGTCGTAGGTGAGCGGCAGGCCCTTGAGCATGGTCAGCACCGCGACCAGGCCGCCGACCAGCCGGCCGCTCTTGCCCCGGGCCAGCTCGGCGATGTCCGCGTTCTTCTTCTGCGGCATGATCGACGAGCCGGTGGCGAAGGCGTCGTCCAGCTCCACCCAGCCGAACTCGGTGGAGGTCCAGAGCACCACCTCCTCGCCGAGGCGGGACAGGTGCACGCCGATCAGCGCGGTCACGAAGAGGAACTCGGCCACGAAGTCACGGTCGGCCACGGCGTCCATCGAGTTGGCCGCGGGGGCGGTGAAGCCCAGCTCCTTGGCGACCGCCGCCGGGTCCAGCGGCAGCGAGGAGCCGGCCAGCGCGCCCGAGCCGAGCGGGCTGATCGCGGTCCGCGCGTCCCAGTCCCGCAGCCGCTCCAGGTCACGCAGCAGCGGCTGCACGTGTGCCAGCAGCCAGTGGCCGAAGCTGACCGGCTGCGCGTGCTGCACGTGGGTGAGGCCGGGCGCCGGGGTGTCGACGTTGCGGGCCGCCTGCTCGGTGAGCGCGTCGGCCAGCTCGATCAGCGCGACGGCCACCCCGCGGGCGTGGTCACGCAGGTAGAGCCGCAGGTCGGTGGCGACCTGGTCGTTGCGGGAACGGCCGGCCCGCAGCTTGCCGCCCAGGGCGCCGAGACGCTCCAGCAGGCCCCGCTCCAGGGCGGTGTGCACGTCCTCGTCCTCGATCGTCGGCCGGAACTCGCCGGCCGCGCAGGCGGACGCCAGATCGTCGAGGGCGGCCAGGATCCGGCCCAGCTCGTCGGCGTCGAGCAGGCCCGCGTTCGCCAGCACCCGGGCGTGCGCGCGGGAAGCGAGCAGATCATACGGCGCGAGCCGCCAGTCGAACTGGACGCTGACGCTCAGCCGCGCGAGCGCCTCCGCCGGGCCCCCGGCGAAACGGCCACCCCACAGCCTCGTCGGCTCGTCGCTCTCCGACACACCCACTCCTCGTTCGCTCACGTTTCGTTACCTTCCATGGACCCTATCGCTGCTCTCCGTGCCGTGGACGGCGGCCCGGTGTCATCGCGGTGAGTGGGACGGCCCACTCACGCCCGGCGGGCGCGCCACGGCCCGGACGGCGCAGCGCCTCGCGGGCCGCCCACGGCGGCACACGTAGCCGTACGTATAAAAATGCCTTTGATCTGATAACTTTGCAACATGACCAGCCTCGATCTGACCGGTGATGTCGTCGAACTCACCCGGACCATCTGTGACATACCGTCCGTCAGCGGCGAGGAGGAGGCTCTGGCCGACGCCGTCGAGGCCGCTCTGCGCGCATACCCGCATCTGGAGGTCCTGCGGGACGGCGACGCCGTGGTGGCCCGCACGTCGCTGGGCCGGGAGACCCGGGTCGTGCTCGCCGGGCATCTCGACACCGTGCCGATCGCCGACAACCTGCCCTGTGTCCTGGACGGCGACATCCTGCGAGGGCGAGGCACCGTCGACATGAAGGCCGGTGTGGCCGTGATGTTGCGGCTCGCGGCCGGGCTGCCGTCGCCACGGCACGACCTGACGTTCGTCTTCTACGACCATGAGGAGGTCGCGGCGAAACTCAACGGGCTGGGGCGGCTGGTCCGCAACCACCCCGAGTGGCTGGCCGGCGACTTCGCGATCCTCGGCGAACCGTCCGACGGCACGGTCGAGGGTGGCTGCCAGGGCACCATCCGGGTGAAGATCACCGTGCCGGGGGTGGCGGCGCACGCGGCCCGCTCCTGGAAGGGCAGCAACGCCATCCACAGCGCTGGGGCGGTCCTCGACGTGCTGCGCGCCTACGTGCCGCGGCAGCCGGTCGTCGACGGTTTGCGGTATCACGAGGGTCTCAACGCTGTGAAGATCGAGGGCGGCATCGCCGGCAACGTGATCCCCGACCTGTGCACCGTGTTCGTCAACCACCGTTTCGCCCCGGACCGTGACGTGGCCGCCGCCGAGGCGCACCTGCGGGAGGTGTTCGCCGGTTTCGAGGTCGAGGTGGTCGACGCCGCCCCCGGCGCCCGGCCCGGTCTGGACAAGCCGGCCGCGAAGGAGTTCGTCGAGCTCGTCGGCCGGCCGCCCGCGCCCAAGCTCGGGTGGACGGACGTGTCGCGCTTCGCCGGACTCGGCATCCCGGCGGTCAACTTCGGGCCCGGCGACCCGCTGCTGGCGCACACCGACGGCGAGCACGTGCCGGTGCCGGAGATCCGGCGCACCCTCCAGGTCCTGGAGAGCTGGCTCGCCTGAACCCGCGTGTCGACTTGGGGCGCGGAGCGCGCCCCAAGTCGACACGCGATCATTCGGCGGGGGTGGCAGCGGCGCGCTGAATGGCGCCGGGCACCGAGTACATGTGGGCGAACGCCCGCGCCTGCTCGCCGGTCCACAGCGACGAGCCGTGACCGTAGACGACACCCGACCGGGTCGCCGCGTCGAGCAGGCTGTACGGGCTCCTCGAACCCAGCAGCACGATGTTGCCCTTGTGCAGCCGCACCCGGACCGTGCCGGTGACCCGGGTCTGGCTGGAGTCCAGGAAGGCCCGGAAGTCGTCCATGATCGGGTCGAAGTAGACGGCCTCGTGCAACAGGTCGCCGTAGGTGTTGCCGAGCGTCGCCTTGGTGGCCTGCTGCCGGTTGGACAGCACCAGCTTCTCCAGCTCCCGGTGCGCCGCGATGAGGATCAGCATGCCGGGCGCCTCGAAACCGACCCGGGCCAGGTTGCCGACCATGGTGGAACCCATGTGGATGCCCCGGCCGACGCCGTGCTCGCCGCCCAGCACGTTCAGTTCCTGTAGAACGGCGTAGTTCGGTGCATCCGCGGCGACGAGCGGCGACCCCTCGGCCGTCACCGCCGAGACGACCTCGCCCTTCTCGAAGCTGATCAGCAGCTCGACGCCCTTCTCCGGGGCCTCGTCGATCGACTTCGTGTAGGTCCAGGCCGACTCCGGAAGGTACTCCCAGGAACCGTAGGTCTCCTCGCCGCCGATCGAGGTGCCGATCAGGCCCTCGTTGATCGAGTAGAGCTTGACCTTCTCGCTGACCTCGTACCCCCGGCCGCGCAGGAACTCGGTCTCGCCCTCCCGGGTGAGCCGCTCGTCCCGGATCGGGGTGACGATCTCCAGGTGCGGGGCCAGCGCCCGGATCACCGCGTCGTAGCGCACGTGGTCGGCGCCGGCGCCGGTCGAACCGTGCGCCACCGCGTCCGCGCCGACCTCCAGCGCGACCTGCACGACCTTCTCCGCCTGGATCAGCCGCTCCGCGCCCACGCACGACGGGTAGGCGCCGTTGCGCAGATAGTTCGCCTTGATCGCGTAGGTGATGACCCGGTCGTACAGCTCGGCACGGGCGTCCACCACGTGGTGCTCGACGGCGCCCAGCTCCTCGGCACGCGCCCGGACGGCCTCGGCCTCACCGCTGTGCAGACCGCCGGTGTCGATGTTGGCGGTCACCACGTCCCAGCCCTTCTCGCGGAAGTCCACGAGGGCGTACGAGGTGTCCAGACCACCGGAGAAAGCGAGGACGATCTTGCGCTTGGTCATCGGGACAGTTCCTTCTCGAGAATCGGCACATACGTCTTACCGTCGTGGCGGACGTGCCCGGGCGGCAGGACGTAGAACTCACAACGGCCCGCTTCGATGTCCTTCTGCATCGCCCGCTGGCGGCTGTAGTCGAACGGATCGAGCAGGAAGGTCGGCTCCGGCAGCTCTCCCCCGGCCGGCAGGGTCAGATCACTCTGGTAGACGAACGAGCCCGGCGAGGTGTGGAACGGCACCGTCGCCACCAGGATCTTCAGCGCGCCGAACTCGGTGTGCACCTTCAGCGCGCTGTTGTCGTACTGGGTGACGCCGTCCAGCTTCTGCGCCCGGTAGGCGGACAGGGCCAGCGCCTTCGCCGCCTTGCCCAGGCCCACCGCCGGCATCAGCGACCACAACGACCAGCCCACCCAGCGGCCCGGCTCGGCGCTCGGCGCGGCACAGTAGCCGCCCACCGGCACCGGGCCGCGGTAGCCGGAGTCCCGCATGTCCTGCTGCACCTTGCGCAGCAACTGCTTCACGTCGGTGTCGAAACGGAACGTGGACCGCTCCACCATCGCCGCGAACTCCTCCTGCGGCAGGCCGGCGATCAGCGCGGCGGCCGGCATCAGGATCAGATCGACCATCACCCACTGCGGCATCGGGATGCCCCGGTCACCGAACGCGATGCCGTTGATCACGTTGAAGAAGTTCAGGAAGTCCCGGATCGACCAGTCCTTCTCGGCGGTGTCGGTGAAGTCCAGCCAGGTGAGCTTGTGGCCGTACGGGGTCTCGTTGAGGTGCGGCCGCAGCGTCTCGTTGGAGGCCAGGAAGAACTCCACACCGTGCCCCACCAGGCTGTCGGTGTGGTCGGCGAAGTCGGGAAAACGCGCCTCCACCGCGGGCGGGAACGTCATCAGCGGGCCTCCTCGTGGTCCGACCTGCTCCAGTTGCTGAGTTTCTCGGCCAGGGCCGCACCCGAGGTGGGCCCGGTGTCCCGGGCCACCACGAAGATCGTGTCGTCGCCGGCTATCGTGCCGACCACGTCCGCCAGGCCGGACCGGTCCAGCGCGCTGGCCAGGAACTGCGCCGCCCCCGGCGGGGTGCGCAGCACCGCGATGTTGCCGCTCGAGTCGGCGCCGGTCAGCAGCTCGCGCAGCAGCCGGATGAGCCGGGCCGGGCCGTGGCTGGTGCTCTCCCGCAGCGGCTTGTGCCCGTCCTCCGGGATGTAGTAGACGCCGCCGACCTTCACCGCGTTCAGCTCCTCCAGATCCCGCGACAGCGTCGCCTGGGTGACCTGGACCCCCTCGTGGGCGAGGATGTCGGCCAGCTCCGTCTGCGACTTGACCCGGCGGCTGCGGATCAACTCGATGAGCCGGGCGTGCCGGCCCGCGCGGGTGACCGGAGCGTTGTTCACCGGTTCGCCGCCAGCAGCCAGGCGAGGAGGGCCTTCTGCGCGTGCAGACGATTCTCCGCCTGGTCGAAGACGGCGGACTGCGGGCCGTCGATCACCTCGTCGGTGATCTCCTCGTTGCGGTGCGCCGGCAGGCAGTGCAGCACGATCGCCCCCGGATCGGCCGCCTTGAGCAGCTCCGTGTTCACCTGGTACGGCCAGAACGGGGTGAGCCGGTCCTTGCCGTCGTCCTCCTGGCCCATCGACGTCCACGTGTCGGTGGCGACCACGTGCGCGCCGTCGACCGCCTCCCGCGGGTCACGCAGCATCTCGACCGAGCCGCCCGTCCACGCCGCGATCTCCCCGGCCCGGCTCACCACTGCCGGCGCCGGATCGAACCCGGACGGGCCGGCGACCCGCACGTTCATCCCGGCCATGGCGCCCGCGATCAGGTACGAATGGGCCATGTTGTTGGCCGCGTCCCCCACATAGGCCAGCGTCCGCCCCGCCGTCGAGCCGAACCGCTCCCGGATCGTCAACAGGTCGGCCAGCAGCTGGCACGGGTGATAACCGTCGCTCAGCGCGTTGATCACCGGGACGTTCACCCCGGACGCCAGCTCGGCCAGCCGTTCGTCGCCGTGCGTCCGGTAGACCATCGCCGACACGTACCGGGCTACCACCCGGCCGGCGTCGGCGAGCGTCTCACCCCGGCCGAAATGGGTGTTCTGCGTGTCCACGATGATCGGCTGACCGCCCAGCTCGGCGATGCCGGCCTCGAACGACAGCCGGGTCCGCAGGCTGGCCTTGTCGAAGAAGACGGCCACCGAGCGGGGGCCGGCCAGCGGCTTGTGGCTGAACCGGTCCGCCTTCATCACGGCGGCCAGGTCCAGGATCTCGGACTGCTCCTGCGGGGTCAGGTCGTCGTCACGGAGAAGATGGCGGGTGGTCACCGGACACCGTCCAAGGCAGCGATCAGGGCGTCCGCCTGATCGGAGGAGATGATCAGGGGCGGGGCGAGCCGGATCACGTCCGGCTTGGCGGGGTTCACCAGGAAACCGGCGTCCCGCATCCGGGCGGCGACGTCGGCCGCGACCGGCTCGTGGAACACGATGCCGAGCAGCAGGCCGGCGCCACGCACCTCCTTCACCAGCGGGTGGCCCTCGACGCCCCGCCGGATCTGCTCCCCGACCCGCTTCACGTGATCGAGCAGGCCCTCGTTCGCGATCGTGCGGATCACCGCGAGCCCGGCCGCGCAGGAGACCGGGTTACCGCCGAACGTCGTACCGTGCGAGCCCGGGGTGAACAGGTCGGCGGTCGGGCCGAACGCGATGCAGGCGCCCAGCGGCAGCCCACCACCGAGACCCTTGGCCAGCGTGATGACGTCGGGCTCGACGCCCTCGCTCTGGTGGTGGAACCAGTGCCCGGTACGCCCGATGCCGGTCTGCACCTCGTCGAGCGCCAGCAGCGCGCCGCGCCGCGAGGTGATCTCCCGGGCAGCGGTGAGGTAACCGGGTGGGGGCACCACGACCCCGTTCTCACCCTGGATCGGCTCCAGGATCACCATGGCGGTCTCACCGGTCACCGCCGCCTCGAGAGCCTCCACGTCACCGAACGGGACGTGGGTGACCTCACCCGGAAGGGGCCGGAACGGGTCCGCCTTCGACGGCTGGCCGGTGAGGGCCAGCGCCCCCATGGTGCGGCCGTGGAAAGCACCCTCGGTCGCCACGACGTGGGTGCGCCCGGTCAGGCGGGAGATCTTGAAGGCCGCCTCGTTCGCCTCGGCGCCGGAGTTGCAGAACAGCACCCGCCCCGACCGGCCGGCCAGCGCCAGCAACAGGTCGGCCAGCGCCACCGGAGGCTCGGCGATGTACAGGTTGGAGACGTGCCCCAACTGCTGGATCTGGCTCGTGACCGCGGCGACCACGGCCGGGTGGGCGTGGCCGAGGGCGTTGACCGCGATGCCGCCGAGGAAGTCGACGTACTCCGTCCCGTCCTCCGCCGTCAGCACCGCGCCCTCGCCCTTGACCAGGCCGATCGCCGGGGTGCCGTAGTTGTTCATCATCGACTGCCGCCAACGCTCGACGAGGCTCATGCCGAGACCTCCGCCGTGCTCGTGCTGATCGACGGGACCACCATCGTTCCGAATCCCTCTTCCGTGAAGACTTCGAGCAACGTCGAGTGGGCGACGCGGCCGTCGACGACGTGCGCGGCGGGCACCCCGCCACGGACCGCGCGCAGGCACGCCTCCATCTTGGGCGCCATCCCCGACTCCAGGCTCGGCAGCAGCTTCTCCAGCGCGTCCGCGTCAATCTCCGACGTCAGCGAGGAGGTGTCCGGCCAGTTCGTGTAAAGGCCCGGGACGTCGGTCAGGACCACCAGCTTGCGGGCGCCCAGCGCGACCGCGAGCGCCGAGGCGGCGGTGTCCGCGTTCACGTTGTGCAGCACCCCGTCGCCGTCCGGCGCGACCGTGGCGATCACCGGGATCCGGCCCGCCGCGATCAGGTCGTCGACCGCCGACGTGTGCACCTCCTCGACGTCGCCGACCTGGCCGATGTCGACCGGCTCACCGTCGACGACAGCCTGCCGGCGAACCGCCGTGAACAGGCCCGCGTCCTCGCCGGAGAGGCCCACCGCGAACGGCCCGTGCTGGTTGATCAACCCCACCAGCTCCCGGCCCACCTGGCCGACCAGCACCATCCGGACCACGTCCATGGCCTCCGGGGTGGTCACCCGCAGGCCGCCGCGGAACTCGCTCTCGATGCCCAGCCTGCCGAGCATCGAGCTGATCTGCGGGCCGCCGCCGTGCACCACCACCGGCTTGATGCCGACCAGTCGCAGGAACACCATGTCGGCCGCGAACGCCTCCTGCAACGCGGGGTCGATCATGGCGTTGCCGCCGTACTTGATCACGACCGTGGTCCCGTGGAAACGCTCCAGCCAGGGCAGCGCCTCGATCAGGATCTCCGCCTTCTTCTGCGCTTTCATGACGAGTACGCCGAGTTCTCGTGCACATACGCGTGCGACAGATCAGTGGTCCAGATCGTCGCGCCCATCTCTCCCTCACGCAGATTGATCGTCACGGTCACCTCCCGACCGGACAGGTCCACCTTGCCGCGGTCCTCCGCGGCGGCGCCGCCCTTGCAGATCCACACACCGTTGATCGCCACATCGATCCGGTCCGGCTCGAAGGCCGCGCTCGTGGTGCCGACCGCCGCCAGGATCCGGCCCCAGTTCGGGTCGTTGCCGAAGAACGCCGTCTTCACCAGGTTGTTCCTGGCCACCACCCGGCCCACCTGAACGGCGTCGGCCTCGGAAGCGGCGCCCCGCACCTCGATCGCGATGTGCTTGGTGGCGCCCTCGGCGTCGGCGATCAACTGCTGGGCCAGGTCGTGACAGACCTCGGTGACCGCGGCGGTCAGCTCCGCCGGCGTCGGCTGCCGGTCGGAGGCGCCGTTGGCCAGCAACAGCACCGTGTCGTTCGTGGACATGCAGCCGTCCGCGTCGATCCGGTCGAACGTCACCCGGGTGGCTGCGCGCAGCGCCGCGTCGAGCACCTCGTTGTCGGCCGACGCGTCGGTGGTGATCACCACGAGCATGGTGGCCAGCGCCGGGGCCAGCATGCCGGCGCCCTTCGCGATCCCCCCGACCGACCAGCCGTCACGCTGGGCCACCGCGTTCTTCGCCACCGTGTCGGTGGTCATGATCGCCTCGGCCGCGCGGGGCCCGCCGTCGGCGGCGAGCGCCTTCGCCGCCGCGCTCACACCCGGCAACAGCCGGTCCATCGGCAGCAGCTCGCCGATCAGGCCGGTCGAGCAGACCGCCACGTCACCCGGGCCGACCATCATGCGGTGGGCGCCGCCGCGCAGCACGGTGGCGGTGTGCTCGGCCGTGGCGTGGGTGTCCCGGAAACCCTGCGAACCGGTGCACGCGTTCGCGCCGCCGGAGTTCAGCACGACCGCCCGGACGACGCCGCCCTTGAGCACCTGCTGGCTCCACAGCACCGGAGCCGCCTTCACCCGGTTGGCGGTGAAGACGCCGGCCGCCGTGTAGTCGGGGCCGTCGTTGACGATCAGGGCGACGTCGGCGTTGCCACTGGCCTTGAGCCCGGCGGCGACACCCGAAGCCCGAAAGCCCTTGGGATGAGTGACAGTCACGGCAGTGCCTCCTTGGCCATGCCCTCCCGGCCCTCGTCTGCGAGGCCGTCGAGAGCTGCTACTTGTTGCCACTCGGTGCAGTCGGTCACGGCGCTACTCCGAAGACGCTCAGGCCCGTCGTCTCGGGCAGACCGAACATGATGTTGGCGTTCTGCACGGCCTGGCCGGCGGCGCCCTTGCCCAGGTTGTCCAGCGCGCTCACCACGATGATGCGACCCGAGTCGATGTCGACCGTGGCCTGCAGGTGACACGAGTTGGAACCCGCGGTCGCCGCGGTGCGTGGCCACGAGCCCTCCGGCAGCACATGCACGAACGGGGCGTCCGCATAGGCCGCCAGCAGCGCCTCGCGCGGATCTCCGCCGTTGCGGCGGCGCGCCGTCACCGTCGCCAGGATGCCGCGCGGCATCGGCGCCAGGATCGGCGTCATCGACAGCGAGCCGGCCCCGGTGGCCTGTTTGATCTCGGCGACGTGCTGGTGAGCGCCGACCTTGTAGGGCGACAGGTCACCCATGACCTCGCTGCCCAGCAGGTTGACCTTGGCGTTGCGCCCGGCGCCCGAGGTGCCCGAACTGGCGACGACCACCACGTCCTCCGGGTCGGCGACACCGGCGGCGATCAGCGGCGCGAGCGCCAGGATGATCGTCGCGGCGTAGCAGCCGGTGTTGGCCACCCGGTCGGCACCCGCGATCGCGGCGCGCGCGCCCGGCAGCTCCGGCAGCCCGTAGGTCCAGGTGCCCGCGTGCCCGCCGCCGTAGTAACGCGTCCACTGCTCGGCGCTCTCCAGCCGGAAGTCGGCGCCCAGGTCGACCACCCGCACCCCGGCACCCAGCCGCCCCGCCACCGCCGCCGACTGGCCGTGCGGCAGAGCGAGGAAGACCAGATCGGCCCCGGCCAGCGACTCGGCGTCAGTCGCGCCGAGTGTCAGGTCGATCCCGGTGAGCTGCGGATGAACCGCGCTGACCGGCGAGCCCGCCTGACTGTGCGCGGTCGCCGCGACGAGGTCGAACTCGGGATGCCCGGCGATCAGGCGCAGCAACTCACCGCCCGCGTAGCCACTGGCGCCCGCTACCGCGACCCGGATTCCCATGCTGCCCTCCGCATTACGACCTCCGCATGAATATGCAAAGTACCGTATCAACCCGCACTCCCAGCGGCAAACGACATGCCCGCCTTCCCGCATGCTGAGCGACGTCAGCCGGTCCCGGCCGTCTTTGCGAGAAAAAACCTGGTCTGGTACGGCCGTCGTCGCGGCCCAGAAGCAACGTTCCCCGTCCCGCCGGAGCCTGATCGGGCGGCTGGCGCCGCACGATCCGGCCCGGGCGGCTGGCGCCGCACGGGCCACCGGGTCCGGCTTACCCCCCAAAGATGACCCTGATCGCTTTGGGGGAGGCTGACCCTGCTGGCCGAAATCGCTCGCTCCGCCTGGCGGGCGCCCCCAGCGCACCGACTGGGCGCCCCGGCCACCGCTGGGACACTCCCGAGCGACCAGGCAGAGCCCTACGTGCGTGCCGTCCAGC
>NZ_JBFAMR010000080.1:0-34084 GCF_040656595.1 Actinoplanes sp. NPDC049802 | reverse complement strand
CGGATCTCGGCTATCTGTGTTCCGCAGACGTGACACCCGCAACGGGTGTCGTCACACCCACTACGGGTGTCACGTTCTCCGAGCACACATCGCCCCGCACGGCCGGCCCTCCGACCACCGGACGACAGGCCGACAGGACGCCAGGGCGGCGGGACGCCAGGACGCCAGAGCGCCAGGACGCCAGGGCGGCGGGACGCCAGGACGCCAGGACGATAAGGAAGGCGTCGGGACGCCGGGACGCCGGGACGCCGAGGGTACCGTCGGTGCGCTGTGGGCGCCCGCCCGGCGGGCAGACGGGGCCCGAGCGATTCGGCACGCACGCAGGGCCTTGTCCGGTCGCTCACGAGTGTCACAGCGGTGCTCGGGGCACACCGTCGGTGCGCTGTGCGCCCCCGCCCGGTGGGCGTGCAGGCGGGCAGGGCTGGCGATTTGGCCAGCAGGGTCAGCGCTCACGAGCAGCCGAAAAGAATCAGCCAGAATCCGGAACAGTCCCGGAAGCCGCGCGGCGGTCCGGTGCGGCGCCGGTCATCCGGCCGGGGTGATCCGGGTAGGCGCCGTCTCGCGATCTGATCGGCGTATGAATGAAGCGGCGACAGCACTGGTGCTGTTGGCCGTGTTCGCCTGGGGATTGTGGTCAGCGCGGCTGGGCCGTGCCGACCTCACCGCACCCATCCTGTTCGTGACCGCCGGGCTGCTGCTCTCCAGCGGGCCGATGCCCGATCCGGAGGCCACCCGTGAGGTGGTGCGGCTGCTGGCAGAGGTCACCCTCGTCTGGGTGCTGTTCGCCGACGCGTCCCGGGTGGGGCTGCCGGAGTTCCGGGCCGATCTGGGGCTTTTCGCGCGCCTGCTGGGGGTGGGCCTGCCGTTGACGATGTTGGCGGGCACACTGCTGGCCGCGTTGTTCTTCGGTGAGCTGGGGTTCTGGCTGGCGTTGCTGGTCGGCGCGGCGCTCGCGCCGACGGATGCGGCGCTGGGCGCGGCGGTGATGACCGATCCGTCGGTGCCGGAACGGATCCGGCGGACACTCAATGTGGAGAGTGGACTCAACGACGGTATCGCCACCCCGGTGGTGACGCTCGCCATCGCCGGTGCCGCGGCGATGGGCGGGACCCCGCACGCGGCTCTCGCCGAGCTGGCGATCGGGGTGGCTGTCGGCGCCGGCGCCGGGCTGGTGGGCGGCCGCTCGATGCGTACCGCCCGGGCGCGGGGCTGGGCGTCGGAGGATTTCGCCGGCCCGGGGGTGCTGGCTCTGGCTCTGGCGGTCTACACGGGCACGCACGGGCTGGGCGGCAACGGTTTCGTGGCCGCTTTCGTGGCCGGGATCGTGTTCGGCGCGGCGGCCGGCCGGGGCAGCGCGACCGAGGTGTTCTACGTCGAGCAGACGGCCGGCCTGGCCTCCCTGCTGACGTGGCTGATCTTCGGCGCGTTCGCGGTGCCGCTCGTCATCGCCCACACCGACTGGCTGGTGATCGGGTACGCGGTCCTGAGCCTCACCGTGATCCGCATGCTGCCGGTGGCCCTGGCTCTCCTGGGCAGTGGCATTCCACCGCGTACGGTCGCCTTCATCGGCTGGTTCGGCCCACGCGGCTTGGCTTCGATCGTTTTCGCGATGCTCGCCGTCGAGGATCTCGGCCCGCAGGCGGACCGCGCGATTGCCGTGATCGGCGTGACCGTCCTGCTCAGCGTCTTCGCCCACGGCGTGACCGCGAAACCGTTGGCGGCCCGCTTCGCGACTTCCAGCCCTCCGGAGCCGCCCGCCTCCGCCGGCGGTCTGTCGGGTCCGGCCGGCGGCACCGCACGGCCGCCCGGACCGGCGAGCGGAACAGCGCGCACGGCAAGCACGGCCGAGGTCGGGGCGAATCCTGCGGGCTCGACCCCGGATGTAGCCGGCACGAACCCGGCCGACCCCGCCTCCGCCACAACGAGGGCCGGCACGAACCCGGCCGACTCCACCGCCGCCACAACGAGGGCCGGCACGAACCCGGCCGACTCCACCCCCGCAACGACAGGGGCCGGCACCGACCCGGCGGCCCTGGTCCCCGGCGCGGCCTTCAGCACGGATCCTCCAGCCCGCACCCCCGGCGCCGATCCATCCGCCGCGGTACCAGGCCCGGCGGGCCGAGCCGCCGGCATCGGCGGCCGGTCGGGTGTCCTGCCCGCGCGCGGGCTCCTGCACCGTCACCCGGCTCGCCATCGCCGCGCGCATGATCCGAAGAACCCTTCGTGACGATTACGGGGCGGAGAATCAGCGCACGGATCCGGCCTGTCCGGTCTGCTCGCCGATCAAGGGGCCGATGATCGATTCCCGGGTTGGGAGTTCCGCGAATTGGGTCCGGTAAAGATCCGCGTAAAGCCCGCCCGCCACGATCAATTCCTCGTGCCGGCCTCGCTCGACGATCTTTCCCTGATCCAGTACGAGAATCTGGTCGGCCTCGCGAATGGTGGAAAGCCGATGTGCGATGACCAGCGCCGTCCGTCCACGCAGCGCTTCGGCGAGAGCCCGCTGCACGGCGGCTTCGGACTCGCTGTCGAGATGGGCGGTGGCCTCGTCGAGGATCACGATCGACGGCTGTTTGAGCAGCAGCCGGGCGATGGCGAGCCGCTGCTTCTCCCCGCCGGAGAACCGGTAGCCGCGCTCGCCCACGACGGTGTCGAGCCCGTCCGGCAGGGCCCTGACCAGGCCGGCGATGCGTGCGCCGGCCAGCGCGTTCCACATCTGTTCCTCGGTGGCGTCCGGTCGTGCGTACCGAAGATTGTCGGCGATGGTCTCGTGGAACAGATGTGAATCCTGGGTGACGACGCCGACGGTGTCCCGCAGCGACTCGAGGGTGGCGTCGCGCACGTCGACACCACCGATCCGGACGGATCCGCCGGTCACGTCGTAGACCCGGGAGACCAGCATCGACGTGGTGGACTTGCCGGCGCCGGACGGTCCGACGAGCGCGACCATCTGGCCCGGCTCGACGGTGAAGTCGAGCCCGGCGAGGACCTCTTCGTTCTCCCGCTGGTCGAGGCTGGCGACGTCTTCCAGGGTGGCGAGCGACACCTCATCGGCGCTGGGGTAGCGGAACCGCACGTCCCGGAACTCGATCAGCCCGGAGCCGGCCGGGATGGGTGTGGCGTCCGGCTTCTCGGCGATGCCTGGTTCCAGGTCGAGCACCTCGAAGACCCGGTCGAAGGAGACGAGCGCGCTCATCACGTCGACCCGGACGTTGCTGAGCGCGGTCAGCGGGCCATACAGCCGGGTGAGCAGGAGCGCCAGGGTGACGACGGTGCCGGCCGAGACGTCGCCGCGAACCGCCAGCCAGCCACCCAGCCCGTACGTCAACGCCTGCGCGAGCGAGGCGACGAGCAGCATCGCCACGAAGAAGGTCCGTGAATACATCGCCTGCTGGACCCCGATGTCGCGGACCCGGCCGGCTCGCTCACCGAACCGGGCCGCCTCGGTGTCCGGGCGCCCGAAGAGTTTGACGAGCAGCGCGCCGGAGACGTTGAACCGCTCGGTCATCGTCGCGTTCATCTTCGCGTCGAGGTTGTACGACTCGCGCGTGATCTCGGCGAGCCGTTTCCCCACCCGTCGTGCCGGCACGATGAAGACCGGCAGCAGGAGCAGCGACAACGCGGTGATCTGCCAGGACAGGGTGAACATCACGCCGGCGGTGAGGGTCAGCTGGATGACGTTGCTGACCACGCCGGAGAGCGTCGACGTGAACGCCCGCTGCGCGCCGACGACGTCGTTGTTGAGCCGGCTGACCAGGGCGCCGGTCTGGGTCCGTGCGAAGAACTGCAACGGCATGCGCTGCACGTGGTCGTAGACCCGGGTGCGCAGATCGAGGATGATGCCCTCGCCGATGCGAGCCGAATACCACCTCTGGGCGAGTGACAGCAGCGCCTCGGCGACGGCGAGCGCGGCGATCACCAGGGCGAGCCGGATCACCGCGGAGGACTGCCCGGCGGTGATCGCGTTGATCACATCGCCGGCCAGCAGCGGGGTGGCCACGCCGATGCCGGCGGCGAGCACCACGGTCACCAGGAACACCGTGATGTCGCGCCGGTACGGCACGGCGAACCGCAGAATCCGCCGGGACGTGCCCTCGCGCACGCGGTGCTTGCTGACCCGGTCCGCGTTCTGGATCGAGCGCAGGACACTCCAGCTGGACATGTCACCTCCCGGGTGCCGTTCGACGGGGCAGAGAACAGTCTGCCCCGTGGGTACGACAATCCCGGGAGGTGATCTACTCCCCGGAACTCAGCAGTTCGCTCAACCGGCGGGTCTGGGCCTCACGTTCGGCCCGGTCCTGCTCCGCGTACGACCGCTGGGGCGCGCCCGCGAGCAGGGCCTTGATCTCGGTGACCGCGCCGCCGTCCGCGGCCAGCACCGCCGCGGCGAGGTCGGCCACCCTCCCGTCGAGTTCGGCACGGGGGACCACGGCCGTCGCCAGGCCGATCCGGTCCGCCTCGTCGGCCGCCAGCCGCCGGCCGGTCACGCATATCTCCAGCGCCCGGGACGGGCCGACCAGCTCGGTCAGCCGTTTCGTGCCACCGAGATCGGGCACCAGCCCGAGGGTGACCTCGGCCATGGAGAACCGCGCGTCGTCGGCGAGGACACGCATGTCGCAGTTCAGCGCGAGCTGGAAGCCGGCGCCGATCGCATGTCCTTGCACAGCCGCAATCGTCACAATGGACGGACTGCGCAACCAGGTGAAGGCGGTCTGGAACCCGGCAATCCGATCCGCGCACTCGGACGCCGACAACTGCGCCAGGGTGGCCAGAGAAGAATCGCCGTCGCCCCGTGCGACCGACAGATCCAGGCCGGCGGAAAACGCGCGGCCTTCGCCCCGGACAATGACGACCCGGACGTCACCCGGTAATTTCCGGGAAATGTTGCCCAGCTCCGTCCACATGGTTGGAGTCTGGGCATTGAGAACGTCGGGCCGGCACAACGTCACCGTCGCGACCGGCCCGTCCTGTTCGTAGCGAACGCCAACCTCGTCGGTGGGAGCGGGTCCGGCGTTGCCGGTCGTCACGCCTTCTTACGGCGGCGAGCGCCACCACGCTGGCGCAACTGCACACCGGACTCGGTGAGCACGCGGTGCACGAATCCGTAGGAACGGCCGGTGGACGCGGCCAGCGCGCGGATGCTCTCGCCGCCGGTGTAACGCTTCACCAGGTCCTTGGCGAGCGACTGCCGCTCGCTACCGACGATTCGACGACCCTTCTCAGTACTGGTAGCTGTGCCAGTGGCTGCCATCTTGAATCCTCACGTCGCAGACAGTGCGGTCAGATACGGTCCCACCTATTACACCGTCTCGGACGATCATGCGCCAGGCATCCAGCCCCCGTGAACGTGCCCATTTATTACTGTCAGGAACTTGACGGTTACCACGGGCATCAATGTCAGACAGTTTGGCGGCAGCCTCTCGGCACGCAATTCCGGCCCGGCGAGGCGCCGCCCAAGACCATCGATCACCTGCGGAAACACTCGATCGAGGGGAGCCCCTCGATCGCTCCGGAGAGTGCTGTGATCGCTCCATGGCGTGACACCCGACCTTGGGAACGAAGCCCCGCCGGGTGCCCGGCCTGTTGGCAAACGCCCGAACATCGCACTGTCTGTGTGGGCACCAGTTGACAACTGACGATTGGCGATGATCGGGGGGTCAGGCCAACTCGACGAGTTCCAGCAGATCGTCGCTCCACGCGTCCTCGTCGCCGTCGGGCAACAGGATCGCCCGGTCCGGCTTCAGCGCCTGCACACAGCCCGCGTCATGGGTGACCAGCACGATCGCGCCCGGATAGTTGGCGATCGCGTCCAGCACCTGTTCCCGGCTCACCGGATCGAGGTTGTTGGTCGGCTCGTCCAGAAGCAGCACGTTGGCGCCCGAGCAGACCAGAGTCGCCAGCGCCAGCCGGGTCTTCTCGCCGCCGGAGAGCACGCCGGCCGGCTTGTCGACATCGTCGCCGGAGAAGAGGAACGCGCCGAGAATCTTCCGCAGCTCGGTGTCGGTCTGCTCGGAGGCGGCGCTGCGCATGTGCTCCAGGATGGTCCGGTCCACGTCGAGCGTCTCGTGCTCCTGGGCGTAGTAGCCCAGCCGCAGCCCGTGCCCGGCACGCACCTCGCCGGTGTCCGGCTCCAGCAGGCCGCCCAGCATCCGCAGCAGGGTCGTCTTGCCGGCGCCGTTGAGGCCCAGGATGGCGACCCGGGAACCGCGGTCCACCGCCACGCTGACGTCGGTGAAGATCTCCAGAGAGCCGTACGACTTCGACAGGCCGGTGGCGGTCAGCGGAGTCTTGCCGCACGGGGCCGGGCTCGGGAACCGGACCTTCGCCACCTTGTCGGAGGTGCGCACCTCCTCCAGCCCACCGAGCAGCTTCTCGGCGCGGCGTGCCATGTTCTGCGCGGCGACCGTCTTGGTGGCCTTGGCACGCATCTTGTCGGCCTGGGCCATCAGGGCACCGGCCTTCTTCTCCGCGTTGGCCCGCTCCCGGCGGCGCCGGCGCTCGTCGGTCTCCCGCGCTTCCAGATACGTCTTCCAGCCCATGTTGTACATGTCGACGACCGCGCGGTTGGCGTCCAGATACCACACCTTGTTGACGGCGGCGTCGAGCAGCTCGACGTCGTGGCTGATCACCACGAGGCCGCCCTTGTGCTGCGCCATGTAGCCGCGCAGCCAGGTGATCGAGTCCTGGTCGAGGTGGTTGGTCGGCTCGTCGAGCAGCAGGATGCCCTTGCCGTTCTGCCCCGAGTTGGCGAACAGGATGCGGGCCAGCTCGATCCGGCGGCGCTGACCGCCGGAGAGGGTGCCGATCGTCTGGGCCAGGGCACGCTCCGGCAGGCCCAGGTTCGCGCAGATCCGGGCGGCCTCGGCCTCGGCGCCGTAGCCGCCCAGGGCGGAGAACCGGTCCTCCAGCTGCCCGTAGCGCCGGACCAGCTTCTCGTCGCCGCTCTCCTCGAGCTGAACCTCGAGCTTCTGCATCTCGGCGAGGATGCTGTCCAGGCCGCGGGCGGACAGGACACGATCGCGGCCGGTGACGTTCAGGTCGCCGGTCCGCGGATCCTGCGGCAGGTAACCGATCTCACTGGTCCGCTCGACGGCGCCCGCGTACGGGATTCCCTCCCCCGCGAGGACCTTGAGTGTGGTGGTCTTGCCGGCGCCGTTGCGGCCGACCAGGCCGATCCGGTCGCCGGGCTGCACCCGCAGCGTGGTCGGGGAGATCAGAATGCGCGCGCCGGCGCGGAGTTCCAGTCCGGTGGCGGTGATCATGAAAATTCTCGCTCTCGGTGAGACGGCTGACTCAGGGCGCAGAAAAGCGCCGGCCATCGGGGATGACGGTCGGCGCCGGGGCAGGTCAGCCTTCGCAGAGCAGCACGCGACCAGTCTACCGGGCGGCCACCGGCACCTCCCACCCGATTAGTTCGCGAGGTCAACGGGTACTCGCCGGGCAACCGTGGTGAAGGTGGGACGAGGATGGAACTCAACGAACGCGCCGACATCGACACCAGTCAGATCGAGGACGGCCGCGGATCCGGTGGCGGAGGGGGCCTCGGCGGGCTGCCGATCGGCGGCGGCATCGCCGGTGTCGTGGTCACCCTGATCATCGCCCTGGTCGGCGGCTACTTCGGGATCAACACGCTGGGCGGGGAAGACGATCGGCCGGCCGGGCAGCCGATCACCCAGTGCAGCACCGGCGCCGAACAGCTTCAGCAGGTGGTCTGCCGCAACGGCCTCTACGTGACATCGATCCAGGACTACTGGCGCGACCAGCTCCCGGAGTCCTTCGGCGAACAGTACGTCCCGGCGAAGACCCATCTGTTCGAGGGCCGGGTCAGCACCGCCTGCGGCGCGGCCGACTCCGGCGTCGGCCCGTTCTACTGCCCCGCCGACGACAAGGTCTACATCGATCTCTCCTTCTACCAGGTCCTCTCCCGGCAGCTGGGCGCACCGGGAGAGTTCGCCCAGCCCTACGTGCTGGCCCACGAGTACGGCCACCACATCCAGGACGTGCTCGGCACCGAGGCGGAGATGCGCCGGCGCCAGGAACGCGACCCGGACTCCGCCAACCAGGAGTCGGTGAAGCTGGAGCTCCAGGCCGACTGCTACGCCGGCGCCTGGGCCCGCGCCGCCTCGACGACCACCGACAAGGACGGCGACAAGATCTTCAAGAGCCTCACCGACGCCGACATCCAGGAGGGCATCCAGGCCGCCGGGCAGATCGGCGACGACACCCTCCAGAAGCGCGGCGGCGGCGACGTCAACCCCGAGCAGTTCACCCACGGCACGTCCGCGCAGCGCCAGCAGTGGTTCCGGGTCGGCTACGAGAGCGGCGACCCGCAGCGGTGCGACACCTTCAAGGCCGGTGCGGTGACCTGAGTCACTCCCGGATCAGGATCGGCACGGCACGAGCCGCGGCCACGGCGGTCACCAGGACCGCGTGCCGCGGCTCCGGCACGTCGAGCAACCTTCCGGTACGCAACGCGGCCACCGCCCTCAGCTGCGGCGCCGACAGGATGGTGTCCACCGCCACACGGTCACCTCCGGCCACGAGCGCGGCCATCGTCCGTACCTCGGGAAGAAGAATGCGCCCCACGATGCCGGCGGCGTCGGCAGCGGCCGCTTTGGCCTGATTGTCCCGGCGGCGCGCGAAGCGCTGCTGCGACCAGCCACCCGCGGCCGTGCGCCCCTGCACGTAGTGGGTGTCCACCTTGGAGGTCACCAGGTCGTCGCCGTCGGCGATGCCCACGGCGACCGCGCCCTTGCGGGCCAGCAGCAACCCCAGCCGGCGCGGGGCCCTGGCCTGGCGGATCAGCTCATCCAGCGTCGTGGCCGGACCGGCTCCCGGGGGCGCGTGCAGCGTCGCCGACGCGCCGTCCTCGGCGATCACCGTCAGGCCCTCCTCCCGGTACGGGCCATGGCGCGCCGCGAAGTTCTCCAGCCATCGGGGTAGCCGCGCGGGGGCGACATCGACCCACTTGCCACCGCCCGCGGCCGCACGTTCTCCCATTCCGATCACCCTACTTTCGGGGAATTCCTGTCGTACCCCGGTGGCAGGATGCACGGCATGAGCGATCTGGCGACGGTTCTGGTCGGCCGGCTCGCCGCCTCGTTCGACGAGGCCCGTGATCCGGTGCGGGCGGTCGGGGCGGCGGCCTACATGCGCGACCTGTTCCCCTTCCTGGGCCTGACCAGCCCGGTGCGGCGGGCCCGGGCCCGGCTGGCTCTGGCCGGCCTGCCACGGCCGACCGAGGCCGAGCTGCGCGACGTGGCGCTGGCCTGCTGGTCCCGTGACGAGCGGGAGTTCCAGCAGTTCGCCTGCGACTACCTGGCCGCCAACATCAAGGTCCCCGGCCCCGCGTTCCTCGACACGGTTGCCGAGCTGATCGTGACGAAATCCTGGTGGGACACAGTGGACCCGCTGGCCGCCCACGTGGCGGGCGGCCTGGTGCGGCGTCATCCGGAGACGGTCACCACGATGGACGAGTGGTCCCGCGCCGACGACATGTGGCTGATCCGGACAGCGATCCTGCATCAGCTCACCTACGGCGCGGCGACCGACGCCGACCGCCTGTTCGGCTACTGCGCCGCCCAGGCCGGTCACCGCGACTTCTTCATCCGCAAGGCCATCGGCTGGGCGCTGCGCCAGCACGCCCGCACCGACCCCGCCGCGGTCCGCGCCTTCCTCGCTGCCCAGAGCGACCGCTTGTCCCCACTCTCCCGCCGGGAGGCCGCCAAACACCTGTCACCCATCCGGCCCTGACGGGCTGCGTCGGGTAACTCCCCGACCAGACAGCGGAGCTGACCCCGGCCGGACATCGGCGGTCATGCGTTCTGTTCAGCCGGTTCGATCGTTCACCGGCGGAGTCCTGAAGGCCGGAGTTCTGATGACCTTCCAGCGCGGGCGCGGGCGCGGGGCTGGCCGCGGGCGCGAGCCGAGCCGCGGGCGCGAGCCGAGCCGCGGACGCGAGCCGAGCCGCGGACGCGAGCCGAGCCGAGCCGGACCGCGGGCCGGCCATAGCGCACACCGGCCCACACCCACCGGGCCCCAACCGCGTCACGATGTGACTGGAGGTCAACCAGTGGCGAGCAGTTGAAGGGCCAGGCCGGCGATCACGAGGCTGGAGACCAGGGCGGTGATCAGGCGTCCTCGCCGGCCGGTGAGGAACCGGCCGATCAGTGACCCGCCGCTCGCGATCAGCAGCTGCCAGCTCGCCGAGGCGAGGAAGGCGCCGATCACGAACCACGCGCCGCCTCCGGCGCCGCCGCTGCCGAGGACCAGTGCCGCGAAATAGATCACGGTGGCCGGGTTGAGCAGCGTGAGCCCGAGAACACCGGCGTACGCCCGGACGGCCGTCGCCGGCCGCTCAGCCCGCTCCGTCACCGCGGACCTGCGGACAGCTCCCCAGGCCGTCCAGACCGCCAGAGCGAGCAGCACCGCAGCGCCGGCCCACCGCAGCGGCGTCGCCACCGGCGCGATCGCCGTCGCGACGGCCGCCCCGCCGACGACGGCGACCAGGGCATAGATGCCGTCCGCGGTGGCCGCACCCAACCCGGCGGCCGCACCGACCCGCAACGAGATCCGCGCGCTGAGCCCGGCGATGAGTACACCGATGGCTCCGACAGGCACCGCGATGCCGTAACCGGCGACCACACCGGCCAGGAACGGCCCGCTCATGACGGCTGCCGGCGACCCACGATCCCGTCGGCGCCGGTCTGCTGTCGCACGGCCCGATCGGCCACGGCGACAGAGACGGCGGGATGACGCTTCAATTTGATCATGCCGCCATCCTCGACGTGAGTGCCCTCCGCCGGCCACCGATTTTCGATGACGGCGGCCCGGCCCGAACCCCCACGGGGCCGGGCCTCTCCGGCGGCCTCACGCAGTGCCGGACGACCGTGCGAATGCACCGGAGGGTCACTTCATGCGCGGAACGCGGTTACCAGACGCTTTCCGGTGAACTCGGAACGTGACCGGCCGGGGCCGAATCGGTAGGGTCCGATCATGGTCGCTGAACTGATTCTGGTCCGGCACGGGCAGAGCCTGGCCAACGTGGCGTTCCCCACCGCCGACGCGGACGGGCTGATGGAGACGGTGGTGAGCGGCCGCGACGCCGAGGTCCCACTCACCGAGACCGGCGAGCAACAGGCCGCGGCGCTGGGAACCTGGCTGAGCACCCTGCCGGAGGACCGCCGGCCCCAGGTGGTGATCACATCGCCGTACTTGCGGGCCCGGGAGACATGGCGGATCGCGGCCGAGTCGTCGGGGCTGGACCTGCCGGCGCCACGCACCGACGACCGGCTGGTGGACCGGCTGATGGGCGAACTGGAACTGCTCACCCGCGCCGCGGTCGCGGCCCGTTTCCCGGACGAGGCGGCACGGCGGGCCGAAGCGGGCGAGTTCGAGTACGCGCCGCCGGGTGGGGAGTCGTTCGCCGACATCGCGATCCGGCTGAAGTCGTTCCTGGACGACGTGCACGCCGACCACGCCGGGAAACGGGTGATCGTCGTCGCACATGACGCGGTGGTGCTGATGATGCGAGCTGTCATCGAACAGTTGAGCTGGGACGAGGTGCTGGAGGTGGAACGGGACGCGGGCAGCGTACGAAACGCTTCGATCTCGCGTTTCGACGGCGGTTCCGGGGAACTGACCCTGGACCGCTACAACGTGATCGACCACCTGCCGCCGGCCTGAGCATCACATCGATGACCGTCTTGCCACGAACGGCCACCGATCTTATGTTCGGTCGATGCCCGTCGCTCACTTCCCCCGCGGGCCGGCTCCCCCGCGTCGCATGGTGAACCGCCAGCTGGGCGCCCTCCTCACCGCCGAGGCGATCTCCATGATCGGCAGCCGGATCACCTTCGTCGCCGTACCCTGGCTGGTCCTCGTCACCACCGACTCGGCCCTGCTGGCCGGGGTGGCCGGGTTCGCCGAGATGCTGCCTTACGTGCTGTCCGGCCTGATCGGCGGCCCGATCGTGGACCGGGTCGGCCCACGTCCCACCGCCGTGGCCGCGGACGCGGCCAGTGTCCTGGCGGTCGCCGGCATTCCGGTGATCGCCTACTGCGACGGCGTCTCGTACAGCGCGCTGCTGGTGCTGATCGCCCTGGCCGGCGCGTTACGCGGCTTCGGTGACGCCGCCAAGCGCGCCCTGCTGCCGCGGACGATCTCCGCCGCCGGGCTCTCCACGGAACGCGGCACCGCGATGTACGACGGCATCTGCCGCGCGTCGACCCTCGTCGGCCTGCCGCTCGCCGGGGTGCTGATAGCCACGCTCGGCCCGGCGGTGGTCCTGCTCTTCGACGCCCTCTCCTTCGCGGCGAGCGCGATCATCATCGGCGTGCTCGTCCGCGTCGGTCACGCCGACGCCGCGGCCCGCGCCGAGAGCGAACAGCAGGGGTACGCGGACGCGCTGCGCGACGGCTTCCGATGGGTCCGGGCGGATCGGCTCATCGTCGGCGTCATGGCGATGCTGTTCGCCACCAACATGTTCGACCAGGCGTTCGCGACCGTTTTCGTACCGGTATGGGTCCGTGACGGGCCGCACGGCCCCGCCGCGCTGGGGGTGATCGGCACCGCCTTCGGCATGGGCGCGGTCGCCGGGAACCTCCTCTACACGGTCCTGGCGCCACGCCTGCCCCGGCGCCGCACCTTCGGCATCTGTTTCCTGGTGGGCGGACCGGCGCAACTGCTGGTTCTGGCTCTCACCGACCGCGTCTGGATCGTGCTCACCACCGCGGCGATCTCCGGCGCCCTCATGTCGACGGTCAACCCGATCCTGATGGCCTCCGTCTACCGGCGCATACCGACGCACCTGCACGGGCGGGTGATCAGTGTCCTGATCGCCGTCTCCTGGGCCGGCATCCCGCTCGGTGGCCTCGTCGGCGGGTGGGCCACCGACCTGCTGGGCCTGCACACGGCCGCCCTGCTGGCCGCGATCGGCTACCTGACGGTCACCGTCTCCCCCTTCCTCTTCTCCGCATGGCAGGCACTGGACGAGTTCCCCCACCCCGAACGGGAGCAGGCCGTGGCCGCCGTTTAGCCCGCGTCTCACCGGGAGGACCGGAACGCGGCGAGATCCGACCGGATCGTCTACGGCCTCCGCCGGATCCCGCCCGAGCCGCCAACCCACGACAAGACACGAGCCGACCGAAAACGGCAGGCGCGGCCCATGCGCCCACTCGCCCGTGCGAGATCGCGGCCACCCGCGCCATCGGCAGCGGTGAACGACTCGCGGCGACTCGCCACGGTGGGTCGATCAGTCCATCTTGCTCCAGGCGCAGAGCTGGTCGGCGACGGCACGGTCGCCGTCGACCCGGACATCGGTCAGGGGAATGCGCCGATAGAGGACCAGCACCAGCTCGCTCGCGGTGGCCTGGATGCGGGTGACCGGCTCACCGCTGGCCGGTGGGTCGGCCCGGGCGCCGGCCGGAGACAGGTCGAGGGTCCACGACGGGCCCTCGATCGCCTGGAAGGCGACCCGGGCCGGGCGATGCGGCCAGGCGCCCAGTGAGCCCAGGCAGACCGTGAGGAACTCGCTCACCCCGTCGACGGCGACAGCGGCCGGAAGCGGCTCGGGTCTGCCGATGGCCTCCTGCGCGTCATAGGCGTGGACAGCCGCCTCCTGCACCTGATGACGGGCGACCGCTCCGGCCGTCAACGGCACGCCCGACTCGGCCCACCAGGCCCAACTGGGCGACTCCGGCCCGGCGGCACGCAGCGCGTCCAGCAGCAGGCCGGTGGACTCGCTGAGCCACTCCGACAGGTCGCCCTCCGGCTCCTTCTCCCCACGCTGCCCGGGCGGAGGCGGCCCCGAGTCGTCGGCGGCGGTGACCGTGGCGGCCCAGAAACGCTGGACACCGCCGAGGTGGACGACCAGGTCGGTGAGCGACCAGTCGGGGCAGCCCGGAACAGTGACCGCCAGGTCCGGCGCGGCGTCGACGGCGTCACGCAGCGCCGCGGACCGGCTTTCGATCAGGGCGAGGATCTCGGGAAACGGCGGAGTCGAAGTCATGCCCGGTTTCTACCACCGGGGTCCGACAGGAAACGGCATGCCTGATCACGCACCGCCCTCAGGACGTACGCCGAGCGGGCCCACCCGCCGAAGAACCGGCACCACCGACGTACGCCGAGCCGGACCGGACCGTAGAAGGACCGCCACCAGGGCCGTACGTCGACCGGCCCGGGGCCACCGAAGAACCGGCACCACGGACTGAGGAACCGGCCGAAGGACGACAGACCGAAGGGCGGCACGCCGAACGCGTACCGCCCTTCGGATCGGGTCTTTCAGACGTTGAAGCCGAGCGCCCGCAGCTGGTCGCGGCCGTCGTCGGTGATCTTGTCCGGGCCCCACGGCGGAAGCCACACCCAGTTGATGCGGAAGTCGCTGACGAGCCCGCCGCCCGGGCCACCGGTAAGGGCCTGCCGGGTCTGGTCCTCGATGACGTCGGTCAACGGGCAGGCCGCCGAGGTCAGCGTCATGTCGATGGTGACCACGTTGTCGTCGTCGACATGCGTGCCGTAGACGAGGCCCAGGTCGACGACGTTGATGCCGAGCTCGGGGTCGACGACGTCCTTCATCGCCTCCTCGACGTCCGCGATCGACGCCTTCTTCACCGCGGTCCCGCCGGAGACGGAACCGGCGGCGACCGCGTCGGCGCCGGCCCCGGACGGCGCGCTCGAACCGGTTGCGGCGCCGGGCGTGGCCGACACGCTGACGCCCGGCACCTCGACCGGCTCGCCGGCCTCAGCGGCGGCGGCCCGCTCGGCCGCCAGCCAGTCCGGCACCTCCTCGCCCGCGCCGGGAGCCGCACCGGACGCCGGAGCCGAAGCCACGGTCCGGGCCGTGTCGGCCGGCGAAGCCTGAACCCGGGCAGCGTTCGAGGTCGAGGCCACCTCAGTGGCCACGTCGGTCTTGTCTGTCATGCTGTCCCTCCCTGGGCATGTCCTCCCGGCCCTCGCCCACAACGCCGCGACACGGCGCCGGCAGAATGCCGCTCGGTGCAGTCGGTCATGCTGTCCCTCCCTGGGCATGTCCTCCCGGCCCTCGCCCACAACGCCGCGACACGGCGCCGGCAGAATGCCGCTCGGTGCAGTCGGTCACGCTTTCACCTCGGGGCTCACGCCCACCTCCACGCCTGCCCGCGCCGCCGCGTCCTTGAACGCCATCCAGGGCAGCAGCGCGCATTTCACCCGGGCCGGGAATTTCGCCACACCGGCGAAGGCGACGCCGTCGCCGAGGACTTCCTCGTCGGCTTCGATCTGGCCGCGGCTCTGCATCAGATCGACGAACGCGTGGTGGATCCTCGAGGCCGTGGCCGCGTCCTTGCCCTGCAGCAACTCGTGCAGCACCGACGCCGAGGCCTGGCTGATGGAGCATCCGACACCATCGAACGAGATCTCCTGCAGATCGCGGGACACGCGTACGGTGATCTCGTCGCCACACGTCGGGTTGACGTGGTGCGCCTCCCCGTCGTACGGATCCCGCAGTCCACGCCCGTGCGGGTTCTTGTAGTGGTCCAGGATGATCTCCTGGTAGAGACCGTCGAGCATCATCAGCCGAACACCTTCCGGACCTGGTCGAGGCCGCGCACCATGGCGTCGATCTCCGCCATGGTCGTGTAGAGGTAGAACGAGGCCCGGGTCATCGCCGGGACGCTGAACCGGGAGCAGACCGGCCGCGCGCAGTGATGCCCGACCCGCACCTCGACACCCAGGGCGTCCAGAATCTGTCCCACGTCGTGCGGATGTACCCCGTCCACGCCGAACGACACCGTGCCGCCCCGGCCCTCGACCGTCGCCGGCCCGAAGATCCGTACGCCGGGAACGGAGGCGAGCGCGTCCAGCGCGTACCGTGTGATGTCCTGTTCGTGCTGGTGGATCGCCTCCATGCCCAGCCCGGTGAGATAGTCGACGGCGGCGCCGAGCCCGATCGCCTCGGTGATCGGCGGCGTGCCGGCCTCGAACCGTGCCGGAGGCGCGGCGTAGGTGGTCCGGCCCATGGTGACCGTCTCGATCATCGACCCGCCGGCCAGGAACGGGGGCATCCGGGAGAGCAGGTCGAACCGCCCCCAGAGCACGCCGATGCCGGTCGGCCCGAGCATCTTGTGCCCGGTGAAGGCGATCAGGTCGGCACCGAGCGCCCCCACGGAGAGGGGCAGGTGCGGGACCGACTGCGAGCAGTCGAGCATCAGCAGCGCACCGACGTCACGCGCCCGGGACGCGATCCGCGAGACGTCGTTGACCGTGCCGAGCACGTTGGACATGTGCACCAGCGAAACGATTTTGGCTCGTGGGGAGACCAGGGACTCCAGATCGGTCTCGTCGAGACGGCCCTCGTCGGTGATGCCGAACCAGCGCAGGGTCGCACCGGTCCGCTCGCAGAGCAGCTGCCACGGCACCAGGTTGGAGTGGTGCTCCATCTCGGAGATCACCACCTCGTCGCCGGGGCCGAGCCGCAGCATCTGGCCCAGCGAGTACGCCGCCAGGTTGATGGCCTCGGTGGAGTTCTTGGTGAACACCACCTCGTCCGGGCTCGCCGCGCCGATGAAGGCCGCGACGCGGGCCCGGGCACCCTCGTAGGCCTCGGTCGACTCGGTGCCGAGCGTGTGCACGGAGCGGGACACGTTGCCGTTGTACCGCTCCTGGTGCGCACGCATGACGTCGAGCACCTGAACCGGCTTCTGCGAGGTGTTGGCGCTGTCCAGGTAGACCAGCGGGTGGCCGTTGACCTCCCGTTGGAAGATCGGGAAGTCCTTGCGGACCCGCTCGACGTCGAAACTCATCAGTGACCTCTCAGGCCTTGACCAGGAACTTCTTGTAACCCTCGGCCTCGAGTTGCTCGCCCAGCTCCGGGCCGCCCTCCTCGACGATCCGGCCGCCGACGAAGACGTGCACGAAGTCCGGCTTGATGTAACGCAGGATCCGGGTGTAGTGGGTGATCAGCAGGAAGCCGGTATCGCCGCCGGCGCGGACCCGGTTGACGCCCTCGCTGACCACCTGGAGCGCGTCGATGTCGAGACCGGAGTCGGTCTCGTCGAGGATCGCCATCTTCGGCTTGAGCAGCTCCAGCTGCATGATCTCGTGCCGCTTCTTCTCACCGCCGGAGAAGCCCTCGTTCACGTTGCGCTGCGCGAACGCCGGGTCCATCTGCAGCCGCTCCATGGCGCCGCGCAGTTCGCCGGCCCAGGTGCGCAGCTTCGGCGCCTCGCCGTCGATCGCGGTCTTGGCGGTACGCAGGAAGTTCGCCACCGAGACGCCGGGCACCTCGACCGGGTACTGCATGGCCAGGAAGAGGCCGGCCCGGGCGCGCTCGTCGACGCTGAGCTCCAGGATGTCCTGACCGTCCAGGGTCACCGAGCCGCCGGTGATCTCGTATTTCGGGTGACCGGCGATGGAGTAGGCCAGCGTCGACTTGCCGGAGCCGTTCGGGCCCATGATGGCGTGCGTCTCGCCCGACTTGATGGTGAGGTCGACCCCGGCGAGGATCGGCTTCAGCTCGCCATCCGGCAGCTTCACCGAAACCTGCAGGTCGCGGATCTCCAGGGTGCTCACGGCTCTACTCCATTGCTAGGTGTCGTCGAAACGTAGATGTCACCGTCGCGGATCTCGACGGCGTAGACCGCCACCGGCTCGATGGCGGGCGGTCCGGAGGGTTCACCGGTGCGCAGGTCGAACCGGGAGCCGTGCAGCCAGCACTCCAGCGTGCACCCGTCCACCTCACCCTCGGAGAGGGCGACCGAGGCGTGGCTGCACTCGTCGCGGACCGCGTAGAAGACGTCGTCGTCGGCGTGGACGACCGCGATCTCGACCCCGTCGACCTCCACCTGGAGGGCGGTGCCCTTCGCGATGTCCGACGCCGGGCCGACGTTCTCGAAATCCACTACCGGCCTACCTCGGCCAGGCGGGCCTCGATCGCGTCGCCGAGCCGCTCACGCAGCTCCTCGACCGGGATCTTGTGGATCAGCTCGGCGAAGAAGCCGCGGACCACCAGCTTCCGCGCCTCCGGCTCGGGGATGCCGCGGGCCATCAGGTAGAACAACTGCTCGTCGTCGAAGCGGCCGGTCGCGCTCGCGTGCCCGGCGCCGGCGATCTCGCCGGTCTCGATCTCCAGATTGGGTACGGAGTCCGCGCGCGCCCCCTCGGTGAGGAGCAGGTTCCGGTTGATCTCATACGTGTCGGTGCCGGTGGCGGCGGCCCGGATCAGCACGTCGCCGACCCAGACGGTGCGTGCCGAGGAGCCCTGCAGCGCCCCGCGGTAGCCCACGTAGCTGCGGCAGTCCGGAACCGCGTGGTCGACCAGTTGACGGTGCTCGTGGTGCTGGCCGGCGTCGGCGAAGTAGAGCCCCCACAGTTCGGCGTCGCCGCCGCGGCCCGTGTACTCCACGCTGGTGAACTGCCGGACCAGGTCGCCGCCCAGGGTGACCTGGACGTGCTGGACCCGGGCGTCCCGGCCGACCCGGATCTTGACGTGCTGGGCCTGCACCGCGTCCCGGTCCCACTCCGCGAGGGTGACGAAGGTGAGCTGGGCTCCGTCGCCGACCACGACCTCGATGTTGTCGGCGAGGGTGACCGAACCGGTCTGCTCCAGCACGACCGTCGCCTTGGCGAAGGCGCCGACCTTGACGAAGGTGCGGGCCGCCGCGGCGTCGCCGCCCTTGCCGACCAGCCGGATGACGGCGGGCTCGGCGGGCTCGGCCTCGGCGGCCACCTCGATCACGGTGACCGTCGCGGCCGATCCGTACGCGAGCGCGCTGATCCGGTCGAACGGGGTGAGCACCGGCTCCACACCGTCCGCGTCGGACACCGTCACGCCGTCGGGCAGGTCGCCGTGCTCGACCGACGGCGCGGCGCCGGTCAGCGTGCCCGCGGCGACCAGGTCACGCAGCCGCTTGAGCGGGGTGAAACGCCACTCCTCCTCCAGGCCGTTGAGGGCCGGGAAGTCGGCGACGTCGAAGGAGCGCAGCACCTGCGACTTGGTGCTCGGCGGGGCGATGGCCTCGGTAGTCATTTCGTCCTTTATATCCGCTTCGTTAGGGGGTGGGAGGGCTGGGCTGGTCAGCCCACCGCCCCCTCCATCTGGAGCTCGATGAGGCGGTTGAGCTCCAGCGCGTACTCCATCGGGAGCTCCTTGGCGATCGGCTCGATGAAGCCGCGCACGATCATCGCCATCGCCTCGTCCTCGGTGAGGCCACGGCTCATCAGGTAGAAGAGCTGGTCCTCGCTGACCTTGGAGACGGTCGCCTCGTGGCCCATGTTGACGTCGTCCTCGCGGATGTCGACGTACGGGTACGTGTCCGACCGGGAGATCGTGTCGACCAGCAGCGCGTCGCACTTGACCGTGCTCTTGGAGTGCGACGACCCCTCCAGCACCTGCACGAGACCCCGGTACGACGTCCGGCCGCCGCCCCGGGCGATCGACTTGGAGATGATCGTCGAGGAGGTGTGCGGCGCGGCGTGCACCATCTTGGCGCCGGAGTCCTGGTGCTGGCCCTCGCCGGCCATCGCGATGGAGAGCACCTCGCCCTTGGCGTGCGGGCCGGTCATGTAGACGGCCGGGTACTTCATCGTCACCTTGGAGCCGATGTTGCCGTCGATCCACTCCATGGTCGCGCCCTCTTCGCAGGTGGCGCGCTTGGTGACCAGGTTGTAGACGTTGTTCGACCAGTTCTGGATGGTCGTGTAACGGACCCGGGCGTTCTTCTTCACGACGATCTCGACGACCGCGGAGTGCAGCGAGTCGGACGAGTAGATCGGCGCCGTGCAACCCTCGACGTAGTGCACGTAGCTGCCCTCGTCGGCGATGATCAGGGTCCGCTCGAACTGGCCCATGTTCTCCGTGTTGATCCGGAAGTAGGCCTGCAGCGGGATGTCCACGTGCACGCCCTTCGGCACGTAGATGAAGGAGCCGCCGGACCAGGTCGCGGTGTTCAGCGCGGCGAACTTGTTGTCGCCGACCGGGATCACCGTGCCGAAGTACTCCTTGAAGACGTCCTCGTGCTCCTTGAGCGCGGTGTCCGTGTCCAGGAAGAGGACGCCCTGCTGCTCCAGGTCCTCACGGATGGCGTGGTAGACGACCTCGGACTCGTACTGCGCGGCGACACCGGCGACGAGGCGCTGCTTCTCCGCCTCCGGGATGCCCAGCTTGTCGTACGTCGCCTTGATGTCCTCGGGAAGCTCCTCCCACGAGGTGGCCTGCTTCTCGGTGGAGCGGACGAAGTACTTGATGTTCTGGAAGTCGATGCCGGTGAGGTCGGCGCCCCAGTGCGGCATCGGCTTGCGGCCGAACAGCCGCAGGCCCTTGAGCCGGAGGTTCAGCATCCACTCCGGCTCGTTCTTCTTCGCGGAGATGTCGCGCACCACCGCCTCCGACAGGCCGCGCTGCGCGGCCGCGCCGGCGACGTCCGCGTCGGCCCAGCCGTACTCGTAGCGACCCAGAGCGGCGAGGTGCTCTTCCTGGGTGGCGATCTGGTCAGTCATGTATCTGTCCTAACCGTGATGGTAGGCGGGCCGTCAGTCCGTGTACGGGTGGTGGGCGGGATGGTCGGGTGAAGGGTGCGCATGACGAGCGGGAATGTGCGTGGTGCACACTCCGTCGCCGTGCGCGATGGTGGCGAGACGCTGCACGTGGGTGCCGATGAGCCGCGAGATGACCTCGGTCTCGGCGTCGCACAGCTGAGGGAACTCGGCGGCCACGTGAGCCACCGGGCAAGAGTGCTGGCACAGCTGCCCACCGGACCCGATCGTGGTCGCGTTTGCAGCGTAGCCTTCGGCGGTCAGCACCTCGGCGAGCGCCTCCACACGCGCGATCGGATCGTGACCCGCTGATAGAAGAGCCGCTTGGCAGCGCTCCTCGAGAGCCGCGACCTGAGCCGACGCGAAGGCGGAGACGGCCTCGGACCCGTGGTGCTGCGCGATCCAGCGCAGCGCGGCGGAGGCGATGCCGTCGTAGTGGTGCGGATTGAGCTCCTCGCGGGCGGCGGGCGTGAGAGCGAACGCCTTCGCCGGCCGGCCCCGGCCGCGCGGACGGCTGCTGCGGACCTCCCGTGTCTCCACCAGGTGGTCGGCGAGCATCGCGTCCAGGTGCTTGCGGATGGCCGCGGGGCTCAGGCCCAGGTCGGCGCCGAGCTCGGCCGCGGTGGCCGCGCCCCGCTTCAGCAGCAGCTGCGCGACACGATCACGGGTACGCCCGTCCGCCGCGCCGGCCTGCGCCGGTGCGCCGATCTGGAGCAGCACCTCGTTTTTCACTACGGCAACGTTACGTATTTCCCGGGAGCCCTGCAAACCCGGGGGCCGGTGATCCACCACACCGGCATCCGGAGCTGGGAAAATCAAGATCCACTGCAGGCGTACGATGCGCGGGGTGAAGTCATCCAAGGTGCGCCTGGCGTCCGCTTTCCTGGCCTCCCGCCCGGTGCGATGGTGCGGATCGTCGCTGCGCGGGCTGGCCTTCGCGTCGCTGGTGGCGAACGTCGGGATCATCGTCACCGGCGCGGCGGTCCGGCTCACCAAGTCCGGCCTCGGCTGCCCCACCTGGCCCCGGTGCACCGACGACTCCTACACGACGACGCCCGAGATGGGCATCAACGGCGTCATCGAGTTCGGCAACCGGCTGCTCACCTTCGTGCTGATCGCGATCGCGGTCGCCTGCTTCCTGGGCGCGCTCGCCCGGGGCCGGCGCTCGCTGGTCAAGCTGTCGGTCGCGGTGGCGCTGGGCATCCCCGGCCAGGGCGTGATCGGCGGCATCACGGTGCTCACCAACCTCAACCCGTGGGTGGTCGGCCTGCACTTCATCCTCTCCATCGCGCTGGTCACCGGGGCGTACGCGTTGTGGCGCCGGGTCGACGAGGGCGACGGCGATCCGGTTCCGCTGGTCCCGGCCCCGCTGCGGCAACTCGCCCGGGTGCTGGCCGCGGCGAGTTTCGCGGTGATCGCGGCCGGCGTGGTGGTGACCGGCAGCGGCCCGCACTCCGGCGACCAGGGCGCCAAGCGCAACGGCCTCGATCCGGAGCAGATCTCCCAGGTGCACGCCGACCTGGTGTTCCTGCTGATCGGCCTGACCGTGGCGCTGTGGTTCGCGCTGCGCGCGGTGGACGCCCCGGCGGCCGCGGTGCGCGCCGTCGCGGTGCTGTTCTGGGTGGAGATGGGTCAGGGCCTGATCGGCTTCGTGCAGTACTTCACGCATCTGCCGGTGGCGCTGGTCGCCGCGCACATGCTCGGGTCCGCCCTGGTGTGGACGGCCACGCTGGCGGTGGTCTGGTCGCTGCGGTCGCGTCCCGGTCCGCCGGTGCCGGCTCAGCCGTCCCCGGTCACCGTGGGCGAGCCGGTCCCGGCCACCTGACGACCGAACCGGTCCCCGGCGCCCGGCCACCCGAAGCCGCCCGTGAGGGCGGGCGGGCCGTCAGAGACGGGCGAGGATCGCGTCGGCGAGCCGCTCGGCGGACCCGGGCGCGGTCAGCAGGAACAGCGACGGCTCGGTGAGCTCGAGCTCCACCAGCATGGGCGACCCGTCCGGACCGGGGATCAGGTCGATCCGGGCGTAGAGCAGCCGCTTGGCCCCGCCCGGGACGACCGCGAGCACCCGCTCCGCCACGTCGAGTTCGGCCGGCGACGGCTGCCGCGGGCTGATCTGCTCCGAGCCGGGGTCGATCGCCGCGCCGGCCGGGCCGACGAGCATCGGTCCTTTCCGGATGGCGTGGCTGAAGGTCAGTTCGCCGGTCTGGTCCGGCGTGCAGAGCACCGCGGTCTCGCCGGCGGTGTCCACCGCGGACAGGTACGGCTGGATCATGGCGGTCCGCCCGGCCGTGGTCAGCCGCTCGACATGTGCCGTGGCGAGATCGGACCGGCCGGGCAGGGTGTAGCGGGCGGTGTCCTGGCTGCCGGCGCTGACCGTCGGCTTGACCACCCACTGTCCCTCGGCCGGCGCGGTCCAGGTCTCACCCGGCGCGACGAACGTGGTGGGGATGATCGGGATGCCGGCCGCCTCGAGATCGCTCAGGTACCGCTTGTCGGTGTTCCAAGCGACGATGTCGGCCGGGTTGGCCAGCCGCGGGACGGAGGCGGCCCAGGCGACGAACCGGTCGTGGCGGGCCACATAGTCCCAGGGCGAGCGGAGCACCACCAGGTCGTAGGCGGCCCAGTCGGCCACCGGGTCGTCCCAGCGGACGGCGTCGACCACCACCCCGCGCTCGCGCAGCGCGTCACGCAGGGGGTGGTCGTCCTCCCACAGGTCGGGCATGTCGGCGGAGGTGACCAGCGCGACGCGGGAGGTGGGGCTCGTCAACGGGCCATGCTCCGGCGCGACATCGATCGCCAGAGGTCGTTGCTGGGGCGCATCTGCTCCATCAGCTCGCGCTCCCACTCGTTCTCCACCTGCACTCCGGCATGCTCGCAGGCCTGCCGGGCGACACCGGTGTCCTCGGCGAACTGGTCGGACCACTCGCCGTCCTCACCCACGAGGACGATGCGGGCGCCGCGCTTACCGACGTACTCGATCACCGCCTTGGCGCCGCCGTGGCCGGCGGCGAAAGACTTGATCTCAGAGGTCAGTGTCATTACGGAACCTTCTGCCATGGCCCGAGCCTAAGCAGTCAGCTACGCCGCTGGGGGCACTCCGAGCCGTTTTTGTGACTCCAATTACCTGCGGGTTTCACGAGGCGGCGCATTGTTATGAGCCGATTACGTCCGAATTGCTCCGGCACCTGGAATCCGTCCTTCGAGTGACGGACAGCGACCGACACTGGTGGCAATCCGGGCATCCTGTGCGACGGATCAAATCAGAGCGTCGACAGCGACGGCCATGAAGACCACGGTGAGGTACGTGATGGACAGGTGGAACAGTCGCATCGGCTTCATCGCGGCGCCGGCGCGGGTCTGCCGGACCAGCCGCACCGCCTCGGCCAGGAAGACCGCGCCCATCACGATCGCGGTGACCCCGTAGACCGGGCCGAGCCCGAGCGGCCAGGCGACGAGCGAGGCCGCCACCGTGAGGACGGTGTAGACGAGGATCTCGAAGTTGACCCGCTCCATCGAGCGGACCACGGGAAGCATCGGGATACCGGCCCGCGCATAGTCGTCCTTGTACTTCACGGCGAGCGCATAGAAATGCGGCATCTGCCAGAAGAAGACAACCGCAAAAAGCGCCCACGCCATCGGCGGGATGGTGCCCTCGACCGCCGCCCAGCCGATCACCACGGGCGCGGCGCCGCACACTCCACCCCAGAACGTGTTGGCCGGCGTGCGCCGCTTCAGCCAGAGCGTGTAGACGACGTCGTAGTAGAAGATGGAGAACGCGGTCAGCGCGGTGGCCAGCCAGTTGGTGAGAAGCCCCATGAGTGCGACCGAGATCACAGCGAGGGTCAGCCCGAAGATCAGCACGGCCCGTGGGGTCATCTGGTGGTTCGGCAGCGGCCGCCGCTTCGTACGCCGCATCAGCACGTCGATGTCGCGGTCGATGTAGCAGTTCAGCGCGCTCGCCGCGCCGCCCGCCAGTCCGCCGCCGACCAGCACCGCGCCGAAGGTGACCGGGTCCGGCCACCCCTGCGCGGCCAGCATCATGGTCGGCACGGTGGTGACCAGCAGCAGCTCGACGATCTGCGGCTTGGTCAGGGCGAGGTACGCCCGGAACACCGCCGTCCAGCTCCGCAGGGCCTCGACGCGGGGGTTGCGCGCCGGGCGCTCCGTCGCGCCGGGCGTCCGTCCGCGGACAGGACGCTCGGTGATCATGCTCACGGACAGCCACCTTCCGGCTTCGGCTTGATTTCGCGGTCGTGATCGGGTGACGACCCGGCGGCCCGCCCGGACAGCCTACGCGTCGCCGTCTCCGCTGCTCGGGCCACCCGGTACGGGTGGACACGGTCACACCCTTTGAACCGGCATGTCCGCTCACAGCGTATGTGCCTAGGGCATTCGCTGCGCATGCGTTTAGCCCGACTGGATAGGGTCAAGCCGAATAGGGTTCCATTATTTTGCCCGAGGAGCACAACCGACGTGGCTGCCACAAATCCCGCTCTCAACTGGTCCGACCTCGACCGCAAGGCGGTGGACACCACCCGGGTGCTGGCGATGGACGCCGTGGAGAAGGCCGGCAACGGCCACCCCGGCACCGCCATGAGCCTGGCGCCCGCCGCCTATCTGCTGTTCAACAAGGTGATGCGGCACGACCCGACCGATCCGGAGTGGGCGGGCCGCGACCGGTTCGTGCTGTCCTGCGGTCACTCCAGTCTCACACTGTATGTACAGCTCTTCCTCAATGGCTACAGCCTGTCCCTGGACGACCTGAAGTCGCTGCGCCAGTGGGACTCGCTGACCCCGGGCCACCCGGAGTACGGCCACACCCCCGGCGTCGAGGTCACCACCGGCCCGCTCGGCCAGGGCATCGGCAACGCCGTCGGCATGGCCATGGCGGCCCGCCGCGAGCGCGGCCTGCTCGACCCGGACGCCGCCGCCGGCGAGTCGCCGTTCGACCACTACGTCTACTCGATCGCCTCGGACGGTGACATCGAGGAGGGCGTCAGCCACGAGTCGAGCGCCATCGCCGCGGTGCAGAAGCTCGGCAACCTGGTCGTCGTCTACGACGACAACGAGATCTCCATCGAGGACGACACCCGGATCGCCAAGTGCGAGGACGTCGGCGCCCGCTACGAGGCGTACGGCTGGCACGTCCAGACGGTGGCCTGGCGCGGCGAGGGTGAGTACGCCGAGGACGTCGAGGCTCTGTGGAACGCCGTTCAGGCGGCCAAGGCGGTGACCGACAAGCCGTCGTTCATCGTGCTGAAGACGATCATCGGCTGGCCGGCGCCGAAGAAGCAGAACACCGGCAAGATCCACGGCTCCGCGCTGGGCGCCGCCGAGATCACCGCCACCAAGGAGGTCCTCGGCTTCGCCGACGAGCCGTTCGCGATCGACGACGAGGTCGTCAAGCACGCGCAGCAGGTCGTCGAGCGCGGCAGGGCGGCCCGCGCCGAGTGGCAGAAGTCGTTCGACGCCTGGGCCACGGCCAACCCGGAGCGCAAGGCGCTGTTCGACCGGCTCGCCACCCGCACCCTCCCGGACGGCTGGACCGCCGCGCTGCCCGAGTTCCCGGCGGACGCGAAGGGCCTGGCCACCCGTGCCGCGTCCGGCAAGGTCCTGGAGGCGCTCGCGCCGGTGCTCCCCGAGCTGTGGGGTGGCTCCGCCGACCTGGCGGAGAGCAACAACACCACCATGAAGGGCGAGCCCTCCTTCATCCCGTCGGAGTACGCGACGAAGGAGTTCCCCGGCCACGAGTACGGCCGCACGATGCACTTCGGCATCCGTGAGCACGGCATGGGCTCGATCCTCAACGGCATCGCGGTGCACGGCGGCACCCGTCCGTACGGCGGCACCTTCCTGGTCTTCAGCGACTACATGCGCGGCTCGGTCCGCCTGTCCGCGCTGATGAAGCTTCCGGTCGTCTTCGTGTGGACGCACGACTCGATCGGCCTCGGCGAGGACGGCCCGACGCACCAGCCGATCGAGACGCTGACCGCGCTGCGCGCCATCGTCGGCCTCGACGTGGTCCGCCCGGCCGACGCCAACGAGACCGCCTACGCCTGGCGCGGCGCCCTGGAGCACACCGACCGGCCGACCGCGCTCGCGCTGTCCCGGCAGAACCTGCCCACCGTCGACCGGTCGAAGTACGCGTCGGCCGAGGGCACCCTCAAGGGCGGCTACATCCTCTCCGAGGCGTCCACCGGCACGCCGAAGGTGATCCTGATCGCCAGCGGCTCCGAGGTGCAGTACGCGCTGACCGCCCAGGAGCGCCTGGAGGCCGAGGGCACCCCCACCCGGGTCGTCTCGATGCCCTGCCAGGAGTGGTTCTTCCAGCAGGACACCGCCTACCAGCAGCAGGTGCTGCCGAACGGCGTGAAGGCCCGCGTCACGGTCGAGGCCGGCATCCGGATGAGCTGGGACCGGATCCTCGGCGACGCCGGCGAGGCCGTCAGCATCGAGCACTACGGCGCCAGCGCGCCGGCCTCGGTCCTGTTCGAGCAGTTCGGGTTCACCGCTGACAACGTCGTCGCGAAGGCCCACGCCTCCCTGGCCAAGGTCGGTGAGATCACCGGCCACAAGACCGGCAACTGACCTTCACCACTGCGTCATTCATTCAGGAGTTGAGGGAAATGACCGACAGACTGGCCGAGTTGTCCGCCCAGGGCGTCGCGGTGTGGCTCGACGACCTCTCCCGGGTGCGTCTGTCCAGCGGTTCGCTGGACAAGCTGCGCACCGACCAGCACGTGGTCGGCGTGACCACGAACCCGAGCATCTTCCAGAAGGCGCTCGCCGACGCCCACGCGTACGACGAGCAGGTTCGTGACCTGGCCGTGCAGGGTGTGACGGTCGAGGAGGCGATCCGCCTGATGACCGCCAAGGACGTCCGCTGGGCCGCGGACGTGTTCCGCCCGGCCTACGACGCATCCGCGGGCGTCGACGGCCGGATCTCGATCGAGGTCGATCCGCGCAAGGCGCACGAGACCGAGTCGACGGTCGCCGAGGCGAAGACGCTGTGGTGGCTGGTGGACCGTCCCAACCTCTTCATCAAGATCCCGGCCACCCTGGCCGGCCTGCCCGCCATCACCCAGGTGCTGGGCGCGGGCATCAGCGTCAACGTCACGCTGATCTTCTCGGTGGAGCGGTACGAGGCCGTCATGGAGGCGTTCCTGGCGGGCCTGGAGCTCGCCAAGGCCAACGGCCACGACCTGTCCGAGATCGGATCGGTCGCGTCGTTCTTCGTCTCCCGCGTGGACACCGAGGTGGACAAGCGACTCGACAAGATCGGCTCGGACGAGGCCAAGGCGCTCAAGGGCAAGGCGGCCATCGCCAACGCCCGGCTGGCGTACGAGGCGTACACCAAGGTGTTCGGCACCGACCGGTGGAAGGCCCTGGCCGCCGCGGGCGCGCACCCGCAGCGTCCGCTGTGGGCGTCGACCGGTACGAAGAACCCCGAGTTCCTCGACACGATCTACGTCGAGGAACTGATCGCGCCCGGCACGGTGAACACCATGCCGGAGTCGGTGATCCTCGCGTACGAGGACCACGGCACCACCCGCGGTGACACCGTGACCGGCAACTTCGCGGACGCCCACCAGGTGTTCAGCGACCTCACCGCGGTGGGCATCGACTTCGCCGACGTGTTCAAGGTCCTCGAGGCCGATGGCGTCGACAAGTTCGAGCAGAGCTGGAAGGAGCTGCTGGAGAACGTCGCCAAGACGCTCAAGGCCGCTTAAGCGCCGCACCCCGGAGCGGCCTGTCGTGTGACAGGCCGCTCCGGACCTCCCAGAACTGGCAGGATGACGACGTGGGTAATCCGCTGCGCACCGCACAGGACCGAAGGCTGCCCCGGATCCCGGAGCCCTGCGCTCTGGTGATCTTCGGGGTCACCGGTGACCTGTCCCGTAAGAAGCTCATCCCGGCCGTGTACGACCTGGCCAACCGTGGACTGCTTCCCCCCGGTTTCGTGGTGGTGGGCTACGCCCGCGCCGACTGGGGTGACGGCAGCTTCGAGTCGCTCGCCTACGCGGCCGCCAAGAAGGGCGCCCGGACCCCATGGCGCGAGGACGTCTGGCAGCGCCTCTCCGAGCGCTTCCACTTCATTCCCGGCTCGTTCGACGACGACGCGGCGTTCGATCACCTCGCCGCCACGCTGGACGAGCTGAAGGAGCGCAACGGCATCACCGGCAACGCGGCCTTCTACTTCTCCATCCCGCCGGCCGCGTTCCCGCTGGTGCTCAACCAGCTCAACCGCACCGGCATGGCCGACCCGTCGAAGTCCGGCGGCTGGCGCCGGGTGGTCGTGGAGAAGCCGTTCGGCCACGACTTCCAGAGCGCGGTGCAGCTCAACGAACTCGTCGACGACGTGTTCGTCCCGGAGGACGTCTTCCGGATCGACCACTACCTCGGCAAGGAGACGGTCCAGAACATCCTGGCCCTGCGCTTCGCGAACAGCCTCTTCGAGCCGGTGTGGAACTCGAAGTACGTCGACAGCGTGCAGATCACCATGGCCGAGGACGTCGGCATCGGCAGCCGGGCCGCGTTCTACGACGCCTCCGGCGCCGCCCGCGACGTGCTGCAGAACCATCTGCTGCAGCTGCTCGCCCTGGTCGGCATGGAGGAGCCGACGAGCTTCGACCCCCAGGAGGTACGAGCGGAGAAGCTCAAGGTTCTGAGAGCCATCAGTCTGCCGGCCGACATCAGCACCGGTTCCGTCCGCGGGCAGTACCTTCCCGGCTGGGTCGCCGGTGAGCGCGCCGTCGGCTACCTGGAGGAGCCGAACATCCCGGCGGACTCCACCACGGAGACGTACGCGGCGGTCCGCCTCGGTATTCAGAACCGGCGCTGGGCGGGCGTCCCGTTCTACGTCCGGGTCGGCAAGCGGATGCCGCGCCGGGTCACCGAGATCGCGATCCTCTTCAAGAAGGCGCCACACCTGCCGTTCGACCCCGCCGACGTGGAGATGCTGGGCCACAACCAGCTCGTCGTGCGGGTGCAGCCGGACGAGGGCGTGGTGCTCAAGTTCGGTTCCAAGGTGCCGGGCACCTCGATGGAGGTCCGCGACATCGCGATGGACTTCCAGTACGGCGAGGCGTTCACCGAGTCCAGCCCGGAGGCGTACGAGCGCCTCGTCCTGGACGTGCTGATCGGCGATCGGACGCTCTTCCCCGACGCCGCCGAGATCGAGCAGTCCTGGCGGGTCATCGACCCCCTGGAGGCCGCCTGGTCGGGCACCAAGCCGGAACCGTACCGGGCCGGCGAGTGGGGCCCACGGGCCTCCGACGAGATGCTGGCACGCGAAGGCCGTACCTGGAGGCGGGCATGATCGGGCTATGGGACTCCACCGGTAACGAGGTCGTGAAGGCGCTGGCCGCGGAGCGGCGCAGCGCCGGCGGGGTGGCCTCCGGTCTCGCCCTCACCCTGATCGCGGTGGTCGAGGAGAAGAAGGTCCGGGAGGCGGAGGCGGCCGCCACCATCGCCGCGGCCGCGCACCCCTGCCGGCTGCTCATCGTGGTCCGCTCCGATCTGGAGGGCCGCAGCCGGCTGGACGCCGAGATCGTCGTGGGCGGGCGCCTCGGCCCGGCCGAGGCCGTCGTCATGCGGATGTACGGCCGTCTCGCGCTGCACGCCGAATCGGTCGTCATGCCGCTGCTGGCCCCGGACGTCCCGGTGGTCACGTGGTGGCACCAGGAGCCACCGAACATGATCGCCAACGACTTCCTGGGTGTCGTGGCGGAACGGCGGATCACCGACTGTGCCCAGTCGCCCGACCCGGTGGCCGCGCTGCGGCAGCGGGCCGCCGACTACGCGCCCGGTGACACCGACCTCACCTGGACCCGGATCACGCTGTGGCGGACCCTGGTGGCGGGCGCCTTCGACAGCACCGAGGCCCGGGTCATCGGCGCCCGCATCGTGGCCCCGGACCGGGACCCCACCGGCTGGCTGATGCTCGGCTGGCTGAAGTCCCGCCTCGGCATCGAGCCGGTCCTGGAGCACACCGACCGGTCGCCCCGGATGCATTCGGTGGAGTTGCAGTGCGAGAACGGCGACTGCGTCCGGGTCACCCGTGAGGAGGGCACGGCGCTGTTCAGCCGTACCGGCCAGGAGGACCGCTACATGCCGCTGCCGAAACGGCCGGTCGGCGACGAACTGGCCGAGGAGCTGCGGCGGCTGGACGCCGACCAGATCTACGCGGACGCGCTCGGCGCCATGGCCGGGATCAGCGGCCTGGAGCACCGCAACCCGCACCGGGTCCACGTCTGGAAGGATCCGGCGCTGGCCGCGATCGCCGCCTAGCCGGCGCCTCGCCACGGGGATGGCCGGGGCCGCCCTTTCGTGACACGGGCCGGGTCAGCAACGAGACCGCCCGCCGCGCCGCGGCGGGCGGCCTTTCATCAAGGAGACGCAATTGAGTGAGACCGTGGTCGTGGTGGTTCCGGACGCCGACATCCTGGCGTCCACGGTGGCGGCACGTCTGGTCATCAGGATCATCGACGCGCAGGCGGCACACGGGTCGGCGAGCGTGGTGCTGACCGGCGGGCGGGTCGCGGCGAAGGTGCTGCGCGCGGTCCGGGAACTGCCCGCCTCCGCCGCCATCGACTGGGCCCGGGTGGACCTGTGGTGGGGCGACGAGCGGTACCTGCCGTCCGGCGACCCGGACCGCAACGAGACCCAGGCGCGCGACGCCCTGCTGGACAAGCTGCCGCTCGACCCGGCCCGGGTGCACGCCATGCCCGCCTCGGACGGCCCGGACGGCGACGACGCCATCGCCGCCGCCGCCCGCTACGCGTCCGAACTGGCCGCCGCCGCGGCGCCGGGCGGCCCGCTGCCCCGGTTCGACGTGCTGATGCTCGGCGTCGGCGAGGACGGGCACGTGGCATCGCTGTTCCCCGGCCATCCGGTGCTGCAGCAGACCGGCACGACGGCCGCCACCTTCGACAGCCCGAAGCCGCCGCCGGTCCGGGTCACCCTCACCCTGCCCACCATCCAGAGCGCCGACGAGGTGTGGCTGATCGCGGCCGGACCGGACAAGGCCGCCCCGATCGGCGACGTCCTCTCCGGCGGTCACCTGCCGGCGGCGAGCGCTTTCGGCGTACGGAAGACGCTCTGGCTGCTGGACCAGGCAGCGGCGGCGAACGTGCCCACCCGGGCCTGACCGCCCGCTCGGCTGTCGCGGTCCCGGGCGCGTCGTGCGCCCGGGACCGTCGGCCCGGCTCGGTCCGCTACCGAGCCGGCGTCACTCCCGGCGCGGCGGTGACCGGCTTCGTCGCTGCCGGCGCGGACGTCTCCGGCTCGCTCCCCGGCGCCGCGGACGCCTTCGGCCCGGTTCCCGGCGCGGACGTCTTCGACCTGATTCCCGGGGCGGTCGGCGTGGACGCGACCGGCTCGCTCGACGTCGCCGCGGCCGACGCGGGTGACGCTTCGACGGATGGCGGCCCGGTCGGCACGGGCGACGCGGCCGGGGCGGGCGCCGACGTGCCGGGTCCTGGATCGGCGGGAAGGACCGGCGCCGGCTCGGCGGATCCGGTGAGCACCGTGAAGATCAGGGCCGCCCCGGCGGCCGCCGTCCCGATCGCGATCGCGGCCCACCACCGCCGCCGCACCGGTACGGAGACCGCGGCGGCGGTCGGCGGCGGCTCGAACCGCAGCCGCTCGGCGGTGATCTGCCCGGCCCGGGCCGCCAGCGCGTCCCTCAGCCTGCTCTCCACCTCGTCGGTCACCGCTCCCCCAGTCGCTCGCGCAGGATGGACAGCGCCCGGTGCGCCGTCGACTTGACCGTGCCGCGGGACACCCGCAGCGTGTCGGCGATCTCCCCCTCGGAGAGTTCCGACCAGTAGCGCAGCACCAGAACCTGCCGCTGCCGGACGGTCAGGCCGCGCAGCGCTCGCATCATCTCCCGGTCGTTCTCGCCGAGCATCGCCTCGTCCTCGGCCGCCGGGTTCGTCTCCGGCGGCGGCGCGACGTAGGCGCGGGCGGTACGACGCCGGCGCAGCGCCGAACGCGCCGCGTTGGTCACCGCGGTCACGAGGTACGCGTTCGGGTCCGTCACGCCGCGCAGATCCGGCCCGTGCCGCCGGTAGAGCGCCGTGAACACGTCCTGAACGACGTCCTCCGCCGTCGGCAGGTCGTCGACCAGGAGCACCGCCAGCCGGACCAGGCTGAGCCGCCGGCTGTGGTAGAGCTCGTTGATCGCCGGCGCCCCGGCGGGTGGGGCGCCGCGGCCGGCCGCCCGCACGTCGGCGGAGAGGCCACGCAGCCAGGCGAACAGTGCGGGAAACGGCGGAGCGGAGATCACAGGCGAAACCCCGGGGGTCAGGTGGCGGGAACGAACGGTACCCGCCGGGTCAGCGTGACGACGACGGCGTGGCGGCCGGCTTCGACGGCACCGGGGTGGCGGCCGTCCTGGTCGCTGCCGGGGTGGCGGCCGGCCTCGTCGACGCCGGGGTCACGGCCGGCTTCTTCGGCGCCCGGGTCGCGGCCGGCTTCGACGGCGCCGGGGTGGGGCCCTCTCCCGGGGCCGCCGTCGTCTCCTCGTCACCGGTTGCCGGAACGGGGGACGCCGTCGGCTCGTCACCGGTGGCCGGTGGCGCGGGCTCGGCCGTGGTGGCCTCCGTGCTGGGGCTGGTGACCGGGGCGGGCGTCGCCGCGGTGACGGCCGGGGACGGCTTCGGCGCGGGTTCGGCGTCGCCGGCGAAGGCCGCCGCCGACAGGCCGCCCATTCCCAGGACGGCCACCGCGCCGAGGGTGAGGGTCAGGCCACGGGTCGAGATACGCATGGGGGTTCTCCTGCTCATCGGTGCCTTGTCGCAGGAGTAGACGCGCGGGCCGCGGAAAGGTTGGCGCCGCGAACGTGACGGCCGACACAGTTCTAGACTCGCGGGGATGCAGCCGACGATCCGCGCCTACCGACCCGGCGACCTCGACGCGATCTACGACATCTGTGTGCGCACCGCGGCCTCCGGTGGGGACGCGCGCGGCAGGTACAGCTCCGACCGTCTGCCCGGCGACGTCTGGGCGGTGCCCTACGTGATCCGGGAGCCGGAGCACGCGCACGTGCTCGACGACGGGACCGGCACGGCGGTCGGCTACATCCTCGGCACGGCCGACACCTCGGCGTTCGTCGAGTGGTACCGCGCCGAGTGGCTGCCGTCGACGATCGACCGGTTCCCGGCCGACGATCCACGCGACGCCGCCCTTCTGGCGGCACACCGCAACCCGGACCGGATGCTGCGGCCGGAGTTCGCCGACTATCCGGCACATCTGCACATCGACCTGCTGCCGGACTGGCAGGGCCGGGGCATGGGGCGCGGCCTGATGCGGGCGTTCCTGGACGGCCTGCGCGCGGCCGGAGTCGCCAGGGTGCACCTCGGCATGGCCGCGGACAACGACGGCGCCTACGCCTTCTACCGCCGCCTGGGCTTCCACGACCTGCGGGTACCGGTCACCGGCGCCCGCTTCGTGGGCCGGGACACGAGCCCGCTGACCTGAGCTTGCCGTTTAACCTGCCGGGGTTCGTCGATGTGACCCAGGTCGATCACGAGGGCAGCCCTTGCGTGATCATGGTTCTTGCGAAGGACCCATG
>NZ_JBFAMR010000079.1:9008-34153 GCF_040656595.1 Actinoplanes sp. NPDC049802 | reverse complement strand
CCCGGCATGTTCAGATCCATGAGTACCACGTCGGGTGTCAGGTCGCGGGTCATCAGCAGGGCTTCGGCAACGCCTGATCTACCAGCATCTCGGGTCGCATCCGGCTTATCTGATCGGTGCGAACCGGGAGCTGACCCTGGTCGCCGACCGGACCTGCCACGTCATCGACGACAAGGACCGGCTCCGCTTCGCCAGTGGCGTGCTCCTCATCGAGTTCTCCGCACCCGACCTGCACGATCCGACGGCGTCGCGGACCAGGACGACGGACGACGATGGAGAACTCTGACCTGATGACGTCGCCGGACCCCGTCAGCCCGCCGCCGCGATCACCGGCCGCTCCGGCGGTGGTGAAGGGACAGGTGCTGCTCGACCGCTGGCGGGTCACCGGATGGACCCGAGGGGGACAGGCCTGGGTCCTGACCGTCGACGACCTGTTGCGGGACCGGCAATGTGCGATCAAGGTGCCCATCGGCGGATCGCGGGTGAGCGACGAGGAACTGATCGTGCTGTTGCGGATGAGACCCCATCCGTACGTCGTGGCGCTGCTCGACGTCCTGACGGTGCTGAACCGGCAGGCGCTGTTGCTGGAGTACGCGCCCGCCTCGCTCACCGACATCATCGGGACCGAATTCCGGCCCGAGATCCTCCAGGAGATCTGCGCCGGCATGGCCCACCTGTCGGCGATGGGGGAGAGCGTGCACCTCGACCTCAAACCGTCCAACATTCTGCTCGACGAAGCGGGGCACGCGAAGATCGCTGACTTCGGTCTGAGCGGGCTGGTCCGCGCGCCGAGCGGGAGATTTCGCCGGGCCCGGGGCGGCGGCACCTGGGCCTACGCCTCCCCGGAGCAGCTGCGCGGGGAGCCGTGCGACTGCCGCGCCGACGTGTACTCCTTCGGAGTCATCCTGTATCAGCTCTGCACCGGGCGGCTGCCGTATCCCTTCCCTCTGGTCGTCGGCGGCGACGACGACGCCAAGCGCCGCCAACTGCTGGACTACTACGCATCCGAGGGGCCGGGGGAACGCCGGAAGTCGCTGTTCATGGGCGCCACCGTGGACGGGCGCCGACTGGCTCTCCCGCCACTCGACGGTCGGCTCGGGTGGGTGCTCTCCAGCTGTCTCGACGAGCATGCGGGCGGCCGGCCGCGCGATTTCTCGGACCTGTCCCGGATGCTGACCCGGCAGCTCGGGATCGATCCGGCCGACTCCCCGGCATCCACGCTGCCTTGGCCGGACCGCTGCGACCGGGAGCTCGCCCTGGCCCGGTCGCTGATCCGCACCGGCCGTGGCGACGAGGCGGTCCGGGTGGTCAACCGGCTGCTCGCCGCCGGGCCCGACCTTCCGGCGGAGCTGCTCCCGGAGACACTGAAGACGGCCCGGGCGGCGCTGGCGTGCGCCGGCCGTGGCGAGGAGGCCGCGCTTCTGCGCGGTCCGGAGGAGTGAACGATGTCCGAGATCAGCCCCTTCGAGTTCCCCACCGACCGGAAACCGGCGCCCGGCCTGGGCGACCGGGTCCGCGAGCTGGCCGATGCGGGCCGACTGCGCAGCGCGCTGGATCTGGTGCTCGGTACGCTGCGGCGCGAGCCGGGCGATCCCGACGCCATGGCCTACGGACTCGTGGTCCTCAGCATGTCGCGGGAGGAGCGGAAGGCGGCCGCCGAGCCGGTGACGCGGCGGCAGGAAGCGAGCGCGCTCCTGGCGCCCATCGCCACCGAGTGCGGCGAATGCGGAAGGTTCTGGTACTCGTCACAGGTCCTGCTCGAGGAAGCGCGGGGCTATTTCGATCCGGTCGGCATTCAATGCCCGGTCTGCCGCTGCACTCGCTGTGCCGACTGCATGAACGTACCCGACCTCGGTGATACGGACCTGGACTGCCCATCTCCTGGATGTGCCGGCCGGCTGGGCGGCTACTTGAGACCGACCGGGCGCCGGGGTGTCGTCGCCGTCGACCCCGATGACATCGAGCGGATCATCGTGGGCCGGGACGGGCCGATCCTGCCCGACTTCGGCGAGGCGCTGGACACGGTGTCGGAGTACGTGCCGATACTGCCCGAGGACGGGCCGCTGATCCTCCGGTGCCGGGTAGGGCCGGACGCGATGCACGCGAGGACATACCGGCCGGCGGAGCATCCCCCCGGCGAGGTGTTCACGTCGATGGTGCGGAGGCTGGAGGCGGAGATGCTGCTGAGCCCGGGCGCGGCGGCCCGCAGCACCTGTCTCTGTCTTGCCGACCGCGGCGGGGACGGCAACTGGTACGTGACCGTGGTGACCTCGCCGCCTCCGCCGGCGCGTGGCGAGGAGCACGCCCGCGAGACCCGGCTCCTCCGCGCCCATCTCGCCCGGCTTCACCGGGAGTATCCCGGCGAAGCCGCTCCCGCCCGGGAAGCCCTGAGCACCGATCACCTCGTGAATCTCACCGCGGATCTCCTCGTGCAGGCCCGGCGGGACGCGGCGCGCTCCGGGGCGCCCGCTCTCCGGATGCGGCTGGCCGGCTGGTGCGTTGTCGCCGTGACCGCGGTTCCGGCGTCCGGCCCCGGAGCCGCGCGCGAGTTCTTCCCCGACGGTTACGAGCGGTACGTCGAATGGCTCGCCGGCGCCTGGAACCTTCCCGACCCCGGCCTGAGCCTCGCGCACTGGATCGACTGCTCCGACGCGCTGGACGAGAGACTGCACCTGAGCTTCCTACCGGCCGACACGCACGAGCGGGCTTGGCTCGCCTCGGACCTGATCGATCCAGCCTGATTCAGTACTGCAACCGATGTCCTTGCCTGTTTCCTTGGTTCCGGCGCCGGGCGCCCGATAGGTACGGCAATCCGTCGCGGCGTGCCCCTGGCGGTCGACACCCCCGGGGAGCCCACATGCCCAATCGCCAGTTCGTCACCTTCGAGGTCGCCGGCCAGTTCTTCGGCGTGGACGTGGACGCAGTGCAGGAGGTGTTGTCGTACAGCGAGTACACGCCGGTGCCGATGGCGCCGAGCGCGGTCGGTGGCCTGTTCAACCTGCGCGGGCAGGTGATCGCCGCGGTGGACCTGCGTGTGCAGTTCGGGTTGCCACGCCGGGACATGTCCGGCCTGGTGATGAACGTGATCGTGCGATACGCCGGTGAGCCGGTGAGCCTGCTGGTGGACCGCATCGGACAGGTCGCCTACCTGGACGCGCAGCTGTTCGAGGAGCCGCCGGCGACACTGACCGGCCCGTCACGGCAGCTGGTCACCGGCGCGTACAAGACCGAGGGTCAGCTGCTGCTGGTCCTGGACGTCGCCGAGTGCGTGAACACCGCCCGGGTCACGGCCTGACCGCCCCGGACCGCGCCGGTCCGTCCAGCCGGCAAGCGCGAGCGGGCCAAACTTCAAGATCAAGCTTCGGGTACGGGGAACGAGCCCCCGGCGACGCCGTTCATCGTCGCCGGTTGCGAGGATGGTCCCTGGCGGTTCGTTCGTTCCCGTGCCGGTAGTTGCCGGTGACGCGCGCCATCAGCTCCTGCGCGTCACCGGTCTCCACGTCGGTCAGGAACCGGGTCGCGGACGCGCCGCGCAGCACCGTGGCCGGACGGCCGTGATGCAGCACCTCCACATCCCCGTTCTTGCGGACGCGGAACGTGAATCCCTCAGGTACACCGGACATCGTCGTATCGTCCACACCGGCGCGACGGCACGCCACCGATTTACGGCCGGGACGCGGGACTTCCCCGATCCGCCCGGCTGACCAGGTCACCGTCAGCGGCCGGTGCATTCTCACCCTCGTCGGCCGCCGCCCCGGTGTGGAATGTGGGCACCCGCCTGCGGTGTGCGGCTTCGCAGTGTCGTGGCCGTGACGAACCGGCTCCGACCGATTCCCGGCCCGAACTCTACGCGGCGTATTCACTCGCCGCCGTATCTCATTACATCGGCAGATCTCCATCCACTGGACCCTGGAACGAGATCAGCGTTCTTCTCAGCTGGCTGCTCGGCCTGGGGTCTCCCATGCTGTTCCTGGTCACCGGCGTCAGAAGATTGTTCCTGCTGTTGAGGATCAAGAGCCTCGCCGGCGAGGTACGGGATCGCGACCCGCATCAGGTTGAACGTGCTGTCGGAAGAGTGCTCGGGGATCCTGGTTTTCGCATCGCGCGGTGGGCCGGCGGCGCCTGGCTCGACGCTTCGGGATCTCCCGTTCAGGGGACAGGATCAGTCACCCGAACGATCATCCCGGGTCACTCGCCGCCGATGGCACTGTTTCACGATGCCGCTTACCAGGAGGATCGCGACACGATGAGCCTCGTCATCGAACTGGTCGTATCCGGGAGTTCTGGCCACTGGAGCCGTCCTCAGTCGCGCACATGAATCGGTCGGAACCGTCGACAGTCAGACGAGAAGCCGTTCACGTCATCGTTGTTCTCGTCGGCGGAGCCGGCCGGAGCGGGAGGCGGTCAGCCCGGGCGGCGGAAGTCGGAGACGGCGGGGAGGCTCCGGAAACCGGCCGAGACGTAGGTCGCCACGGCGGCGGTGTTGCCGCTGGGGGTGCACACCGTCGCGGTGCAGGAACCCATCTCCCGCAGCGCGGCGGCCGCGGCCACGGTGATGGCCCGGCCGTGCCCGTGGCCGCGGTGGTCCCGGTGAACGCCCATCGGTTCGAGCAGTCCCGGCCGTCCTCGCCCGGCTGACCACACCGTCACCGTGGCGACCGCGTTGCCGTCGTGGTCGTAGCCGACCAGGCAGCGGGCCCGGCGGTAGGACGGGGTGGCGGCCATCGCGTGCCAGCGCTCCGCGGTGAACGTCGAACTGGTGAACGACGCCCGCTGGACCGTCACCCGATCCTGGACGATCTTCTCGTCGCGGTGCCGAGCGTCGAGGATCTCGATCCTGAGCCCGTGGTCCTCCAGCCGGTCGGTGAGGTCGCGCGACAGCGGCGTCCACGGTTCGTCGGCCGCCCAGCCGCCGCGACGGAGAAGATCCCGGAAGGCGGAGCCCGAGCGAGCCTCGACGGTCCGGACGTCGCCGGGCAGCGCGGCCAGCAACCCGGCGGCGAACGCGGCGTCGCCGTCGACGGCCGGGGCGATGGCCAGGCGTGCCAACCCGTCGTCGCCGTCCAGCATGCCGACCGCCAGGATCCGGCCGCCGTCAGCCCACACCCGCATCATCTCGGCCAGCTCCCGCGTGCCGAACCGCCAGTGCCACCCGAGGTCGCCCGGGTGCAGCTGGACCGGTCCGCCGGCGTGCTGCCAGGCCGCCACCGTCTCGACGATCTCGTTCAGCGACTCCGGCGCCGCGTGGTGCATCGTGATCGACATGCGTCGACCCAATCACACCACGGTGACGGCGCAAGGCGTTTTCGGCGGGGCTGGTTCGGGCTCCGCCCTCACGGGCGCCAGGCCGACCAGCGGTCGACGGTGATCTCCAGGAACGGGCCCGGCGGTGGGGTGGCGCGGTACTGGGGATAGCGGGCCGACAGCGCGGCCAGGCCGATGGGTGAGGAGTCGAGGACGCGGGCGACGCCGTCGGCGCGGACCCACCACAGGGCCGACCAGTCGTCGTCGTAGTGATCGGCGAGGACGCACACGCGCGGGTTGGCCGCGATGTCGGTGAGCCGGCGCAGCCGGCGGGTGCGTTTGGGTTTCGCGTCGACGGCGGTGTGGATGACGTCGCCGGTGACGGCGAAGACGATCGGAACCAGGCGGGGGACACCACCGGCACCGACGGTGGCGAGCCGCGCCACCCGCGCCGAGGCGAAGAGCTCGGCGGCTGCCTCCATGGCCCGATCCTAGGCCGCCGAGACCCGTCGCCGGGACGGTGGCCATCCGGACCGCATCGCCGGTGGGCGGGCCGCCCGTGCGGGTGCCCGCGGTGAGGCGGCATCCCGGCAGGGAGCGGCCTCGGCCACGAGTCTGCCCGTTTCGGGGGATCTGTCATATTTCATTGGTCAGAATACGGAGGACAGCTCAAGGTCATTCACTGGCATCCGGCAGGAGGTACTGATGAACCAGCAGGACGATCCGTCACCTGCGGTTCCGGCGCGCTCGGCCGCGTCGTCCGCGCTGGACCGACCGGGTGGGCCGCCCGCCGCCGGCCGGCGACGGTACGGGCCCGCCCATGCCGGCATCACCGCCGGGCCCATCGCCGGGGCCGGCCGCCGGGCCGTCCGGTTCGACGGTCGACCCTGACGGTGTGGGCGTCCCCGGGGTCCGGCGCCGATGGCCCGCGCGCGCCGGCGTCGCTGACGTCCCCATTCCAGCCCGTCCGGGCTGCGGGAGAGGCGTACGATGCGTACTTCGGCACAGCGGTGGCTGACCGGTCTGCTCGCGATCGTGCTCGCCGGCTCGTCCGGCTACGCGGTGCTCGGCAGCCGGGAGCAGGCCGACATCGTCGCTCTGAACGTCGCTGACAGCGACCACACCGACGCCTATCAGCAGTTGGCTTATCTGACCGCGTGGGAGATGTCGCTGATCCAGGCCATCCTGCGCGAGCCCGACGGTGAAGAACGCGACCAGTGGCACGCCGTCCATCAGCAGACCCGCGCCGCGATGATCCACATGGCCGAGATCGACAGCGAGCACGCGTCCCGGGCGGCCGACATCGCCGCCCGCCACAACAGGCTGCGCACGCAGGTCATCCGCTATCTGCAGCGGCTCGACAGCGCCGACACCGACGGCGCGGAGAAGCTCCTCGAAGAGGCGATCGAGCCGGCCGCCACCACGATTCTGGCCGACGTGCTGGCCGAGCAGCGACAGCACCTCGCCGATCACACCGCACGGCAGGAGGCCGGGCAGCGTCAGTCGCAACGGTTGCTGTGGGGGAATGCGCTCACCTTCGTGGTCACCCTGATCACGCTTATGCTGTTCGGCTGGGCGATGCGCGCCTATCGGCTCCGACTCGCGACGATGGCCACCACCGATCCGCTCACCGGCCTGCCGAACCGTGGGGCGTTCACCGCCGTGATGCAGCGCGCGCTGGCCGAGGACACCCGTCACCGTCGCGGCAACGGCGTCCGGCCGGGCCGGGCCACCATCCTCACCGTCAACCTCGACGGCTTCCGTGACGTCAACGAGCAACTCGGCCACCGCATCGGGGATCTGCTGCTCGTGCAGGCCGGTCAACGGCTACGTGCCTCGGTACGCGAGCACGATGTCGTAGCGCGCCTCGGCGGTGACGAGTTCGCCGTCCTGCTGCGCGACACCGACCCGGCCATCGGGGAGAGCATCGGCGCCCGGCTCGCCGCCTCCTTCGAACACCCGTTCGTCATCGACGACCTCACCATCGACCTGGAGATCAGTGTCGGCGCCGCCACCGCCCGGGCCGGGGACACCGTCGCCACGCTGCTGCAACACGCCGACACCGCCATGAACGTCGCCAAACAACGGCGTCTCGGATTTCGCCGGCACACCCCGCAGCACAACCAGGACAGCACCGCCCGGCTCGCCCTGCTGGGGGACCTGCGCCGGGCCATGGACACCGGAGCTGAGATCAGCCTGCACTATCAGCCGCAGATCGCCCTGCGGACCGGCGCCCTGGCCGGTGTCGAAGCCCTGGCCCGGTGGCGGCATCCCACCAAGGGACCCATCTCACCCGGCGAGTTCGTCCCGGTGCTGGAATCCACCGCCCTCATCCACCGGTTCACCGATCAGGTGCTGACCATGGCGCTGGACCAGGCGAGGGCTTGGCTCGATGCCGGGCACCGCATCCCCGTCTCGGTCAACGTCTCCACCCGGACACTGCTGGACGCCGGCTTCCCCGCTCGTGTCGCCGCTCAACTCGAGCGCAGCGGCATCGCCGGCGACCAGTTGTGCGTCGAGGTCACCGAGCACAGCATCATGAGCGACCCGGACACCGCCATCGACGCCCTGCAGCGAATTCGCAGCCTCGGCGTGAAGACCTCCATCGACGACTACGGCACCGGCTACTCCTCCATGACGTACCTGCGGCTGCTCCCGCTGGACGAGCTGAAGATCGACCGTTCCTTCGTCGACGGCATGGCCCACGACCCCGGCAATCAGGCCCTCGTCGCCTCCACCGTCGAACTCGGGCACAACCTCGGACTGTCCGTCGTCGCCGAAGGGGTGGAAGACGCCGACACCGTCGCCGCACTGCGGGCCGTCGGCTGCGACATCGCCCAGGGTTACTACTTCGCGCGGCCCATGACCGCCGACGCGCTGACCGAGAGTCTCACCGGCGCCAAGGCGGTGGCCGCATAGCCGGGCCCGCCTCGGCGCCGACGCCGTCCGGGCCGGTCCAGGTGGCGAGCCGCGGGCCCGGCGTTCCGGCTGCGGTCACACGTCGTCACCCGAGTTCGGCGGCGAAGGCGGCGATCCAGGCCAGCGGCGCGTTCCAGTTGATCGTCAGCTCGTTGGTCGACCAGGAGTGGATGTCGTCGACATAGCAGAACTGGCCCACCTTGCCGGTCAGCCGGGCCTGCGCCACCTCGTCCTGCAGCCCCGAGTTCGGGCCGCCGGCCAGGGTTCCCTTCGGCGGATGCGGCAGGCCGGGGTCGAGTTGGTGGGCGTACCACCTGCTGTGCTGGTTCTTCGCGTAGTCGGTGCCGTAGCCGGTCACGTAGGACAGGTTCAGCGCGTTGCGGCCGAGGATGTAGTCGAGGCCCTCCAGGACGCCGTCACGGTAGCGGCTCTCGCCCGTCAGGTCGTAGGCCACGGCCAGCACCGTCAGGTTGTTCAGCACCATGCTGTTGGAGCCCCAGTCCCACCGGTTGCCCGGCGGGGCGTACGCCACCGCGTACGGATGGGCCTGTTGAACGGCGAGGTACCGGTCCGCGCCGGCGACCACCGAGGCGCGCACGCCGGCCAGGCCGGGCAGCTCACTGGGGGTCAGGGCCAGGTCGAGGCGGGCGGCGGCCGCGGTGGCCGCCCAGTCGAAGGCGTACGGCCCGAAGACGTCCGCGGTGTGCAGCGGCGAGGACAGCACCGCGTCGGCGTACCGCTGCTCGCCGGTGGTCAGGAACAGTTCGGCCGCCGCCCAGTAGAACTCGTCGCGTACGTCGTCGTCGTTGTACGGGCCGCCGCCGACGGTGTCCTCGACCGGCGCGTACCGGATCGGGCCGGCCTCGGCCGCCGTGTAGGCGGTTCGCGCGGCGGTCAGCAGGCGTTCCGCGTAGTCCGCGTCGTACTCGCGGTAGACGCGTGCCCCCTGGGCCGCCGCGGCGGCCAGGTTCAGCGTGGCCGCGGTGGACACCGGGCGCAGTTCGCGCGGCTGCGGGTCCAGGTGCGGCAGGGTCGGCAGGCCGGTCCACTCCCGGTCGTGGATCTTGTGGTGTGCCAGTCCTCCGGGCGCCTGCATGCGCAGCAGGAAGTCCAGCTCCCAGCGCACCTCGTTGAGCAGGTCGGGGAGCCCGTTGCCGCTCTCCGGCAGGTCGAGCGTCAGCGTGTCGAGGCCGCGCCGGTGCTCGAACGCGTGCAGCAGCTGCCACACCGTGATGCCGCCGTTGACCACGTATTTTCCCTGGTCACCCGCGTCGTACCAGCCGCCGCGCACGTCCAGCCGGTAGTCGCCGGCGCCGGCGGCGCACGGGACGTCGCGGTCGCTGAGATGCCCGGCCGGGCGGCCGTAGCCGGGCCGCAGGTCCTCGCGGATCTCGATGCCGCTGCGCTGGCAGTAGAAGAATCCGAGCGCGTCGGCGCGCAGCGGGACGTAGAGGCCCGCGTCGATGGTGAACGGCCGGCTGGTCGCGCCGTCCGCGGTCAGCGTGAAACCGGCGCCGGTCTGCCGGCACGTGCCGAAGTCGATGGTGTGCACGTTCTGTGCGGAGGAGACGTCGAGGCCGCGCGGGGTGGTCGTCCCGGTCGCTGCGACCCGGCCGGTGGCATCGGCCAGCCGCCACGGCAGCGGCTGGGTGGCCTCGGTGACCAGAGTGGCCCGCTTCGGACCGGACGGAAGGTAACCCACCTGGTTGACAGCGACATCCGACATGATTGGGAACGCTCCCAGCCGGAGGGCCCGCTGTCAAACAGGCCTTGCCGGAACCTCGAAACTCACGTCGTGAGCCTGTGCGTCGGGCCGCCGTGGGCCTTCCCGCCGCCCGGTCACGGTCGGCTCATCGTGGCGGCCGCTGTGCGGCGGCCCGCCTGCCGGGCGGCGTGCCGACGGCGGCCGGCTCCCCGGCGTCACGTCCGTCGCGGCGCAGGTAGAGGTAACCGGCGAGACCGGCCGGCAACATCAGCCAGAACGAGATCAGGCGGTAGCCGACGACGATGCCCACCGCCTCGGCGGCGGTGGCGCCCGCGGCCGCCAGGCCCGCGAGCAGACTCGCCTCGATCACGCCGAGCCCGCCCGGGGTCAGCGGCACCTGCCGGACCACCTGCACGGTGAGGTAGACGCCGGCCAGATGCTCCCAGCGCAGGTCGGCGCCGAACGCCGCGGCGATCAGCATCAGGCAGGCCAGGTCGAACACCCACTTCCCGGCGGCGAGGACGACGACGGCCGCCCAGTCGCGTGCCCGTACCTGCCGGCCCAGCCGCAGCACGCGATGTGTCTCCCGGGCCAGCCGCCACAGACGGGGATGCCCGGTGAGCCGTGCCTTGACGCGCGCCCGGTCGACCGGCAGCCGCGGCTTCGGGACGACGACGATGAGCAGGGCGGCTGCCGGAACGGCGAGCAGGGCGGGCGCCGCGGTGACAAGGCCGCCCGCGGCGAGCGTGATCAGCGCGACCGCGGAGACCACCCCGGACAGGACCGTGACGGCGGTCGCGGTTGCGGAGGTGGCGCCCCGGGCCACGTACTGCCGGAACGTGTAGGCGACCGAGACGACGGCGCCGGCCGGGACGACGGTGCTGATGGCGTTGGCGGCGCTGGTCAGGGCGATCGTGTCGCGCCGGTTCACCGGCACGCGGAACGCCGCCAGCAGTTCGTGCTGCTGCAGCGCGAACGCCAGCTGCGAGGTCAGGCCGGCGGCCACGGCCAGAGCCGCCCATCCCACGTTGACGCTGCTCAGCTGGTCGATCAGGGCTTCCGGGTCGGGAAACTGCCGGCGTACGAGCAGGGCTGCGGCGGCCACCAGGGCGACCATCACGGCGGCGTGCCGCCACTTCCGGTACTTCGACCCTCGGCCCATAGCGGTCGATCATGCACTGCGGGCGCCACCTCAGGTTCGGGCGGTCGCGGTATTAAGCGTTGCTAGGTACCGGTACTTAGTGTTACCGTCTACCAGTACCTAGCGACGTTGAATACCAAGGAGGTGGCGTCATGGGCAACCAGATGACCGAGATGCTGAAAGGCACCCTCGAAGGCATCGTCCTGGCGATCCTGGCCCGCAGATCCGCGTACGGATACGAGATCACCGCATGGTTGCGCGACCGCGGATTCTCGGACATCGCGGAAGGCACCGTCTACGCGCTCCTCGTCCGCGTCGAGCAACGCGGGCTCGTGGACGTGGAGAAGGTCCCCTCCGAGAAGGGCCCCCCACGGAAGGTGTATTCGCTCAACGCGAGAGGGCGAGAACAACTCGCCGAGTTCTGGGCCACGTGGCACACCCTCGCGGGACGCATCGAGCAGCTCCGCCACACCGACAACCAGCACGACGAAGGAGCATGACCATGGCCGCGAAGTGGATCGAGATGCTCGTCGGGTCGCTCGAGCAGAAGAAGCAGTACAAGCAGAACATGGCCCGCATCGAGGCGCTGCCGGAGCCCTATCACGGCGCGGCCAAGGCGCTCCATCGGTACTTCCTGTGCCAGGGCGCGATCACCGACGGCGACACGCTCGTCGTCATGCTGGACGACTTCGTCGACCTCTGGGAACGCGCGGTCGCCGACGGAACACCGGTTCGCGCGATCGTCGGCGACGACCCGGTCGAGTTCGCCGAGACGTTCGTGCAGGCGTACTCCGGAAAGCACTGGATCGACAAGGAACGCGAGCGCCTCCGCAAGGCGATCGACGCCGCAGACGGCGAGGAGAAGAGCGCATGACCGCCACCGACACCCGCGAACCCGCGATCAGGGTCCACGGCATCACCAAGTCGTACCAGGACCTGCACGTGCTGCGCGGCGTCGACTTCGACGTGGCGGCCGGCAGCATCTTCGCGCTGCTCGGCTCGAACGGCGCCGGCAAGACCACCCTGGTGCGCATCCTGTCGACGTTGCTGAAGGCGAACACCGGCACCGCGACGGTCCACGGCTTCGACGTCGCCTCGGCCCCCGGCAAGGTCCGCGAATCGATCAGCCTGACCGGCCAGTTCGCCGCGGTCGACGAAGTGCTCACCGGCCGGGAGAACCTCGTCCTGGTCGCGAAACTGCGCCACCTGAAGGACCCGGGCGCGATCGCCGACGACATGCTCGCCCGCTTCTCGCTCACGGACGCCGGCAGCCGCCGGGCCGGCACCTACTCGGGCGGCATGCGCCGGCGGCTCGACATCGCGATGAGCCTGGTCGGCAACCCGCCGGTCGTCTTCCTCGACGAGCCGACCACCGGCCTCGACCCGCAGGCCCGCATCGAGGTGTGGCAGACCGTGCGGCAGCTCGCCAAGGGCGGCACCACCATCCTGCTGACCACGCAGTACCTCGACGAGGCCGAGCAACTCGCCGACCGGATCGCGATCCTGCACCAGGGCACGATCATCCAGAACGGCACCCTCGACGAGCTGAAGCGACTGCTGCCGTCCGCCGAGATCGAGTACGTCGAGAAGCAGCCGACCCTCGAGGACGTCTTCCTCGCCCTCGTCGGCGACACCCCCTCCACGGGAGAGGAAACCCGATGACCGCCCACGCCCTCAGCGACACCCGAACCCTGACCGGCCGCTCCCTGCGCCACATCCTGCGCAGCCCGGACACCATCATCACCACAGCGGTCACCCCGGTCGCGCTGATGCTGCTCTTCGTGTACGTGCTGGGCGGCGCCATCAACACCGGAACCGGCGAGTCGTACATCAACTACATGCTCCCCGGCATCCTGCTCATCACGATCGCGTCAGGCATCGCCTACACGGCGTACCGCCTGTTCCTCGACATGCAGGGTGGCATCTTCGAACGCTTCCAGTCGATGCCGATCCCGCGGCCCTCCGTGCTGTGGGCGCACGTGCTCACCTCGCTCGTCGCCAACATGGCCTCGATCGTGATCGTCGTCGGCGTCGCGCTGCTCATGGGATTCCGCACCGGCGCCTCCGTGCTCGACTGGCTCGCCGTCGCCGGCATCCTGATCCTGTTCACTCTCGCCCTCACCTGGATCGCCGTGATAGCGGGGTTGTCGGCCAAGACCGTCGACGGCGCGAGCGCCTTCAGCTACCCGCTGATCTTCCTGCCGTTCATCAGCTCGGCGTTCGTCCCCACCGAGTCGATGCCGGCCCCGGTCGCCTGGTTCGCCGAGAACCAGCCGGTGACCTCCATCGTCGACACCCTCCGCGCCCTGTTCGCCCAGCAGCCGGTCGGTGACGACATCTGGATCGCCCTCGCCTGGTGCGCCGGCATCCTCGTGGCCGCCTACGCCGCGGCGACCTCGATCTACCGCAAGAAGATCAGCTGACGGTCCCGGCCGGCGGCGGCCCACCGGTGACCGGCGATCTCATCCAGCCGGACCGGTGGGCCGCCGCCTGCTTCGATCCGGCGCTCCTCATCGGGGATTCCGGTCCGGAAGAAGAAGCAGCGGCAGCGGGACCCCGAGCCCGGCCGATTCGGGTACGCGCGGCGCGTACCCGCCGCGGGAACCCCGCGACGCGCCGGACGGCGAGGCCGGGCCGGGCCGGAGGTGGTCGCCGGGACCGCCGCTGCGCGGCCTGCCGGGTGGGTGGTCGTTGATCGATACAGTCGCGCCATGCCGTTCACGCCGGATCAGATCATCCTCCGCAGGTACGTCCGAGCGAGCCGATACACCTTCGTGAGACCGATGCGGGTGGTCAGTGACGACGACAGAGGACTGCTGCTGTGGATGCCTGCGGGAAGCGAGTTCGCCGCCCTCTCCGACGCCGACGGAAGATCGCCTCACGACCTGCCTCTGGACGAGATGCGACAGCCGCACCTGGCGCCCAAGGTCTGGCGCGACCACGACATCCTGGTCCTGATGTCACCGGACGCCTGGCACTCCACCTGGTGGTTCTTCGGCAAGGGCGGGTTCATCGGCTGGTACGTCAATCTCGAAACACCGTTCACCCGGCATGACGGCGCTGTCGACACCACCGACCTGGTGCTGGACGTGTGGGTCGAACCGGACCGCGGCTGGGAGTGGAAGGACGAGGACGAGATGGCCGCCCGCACCGGCCATCCGTGGTACTTCGACAGCGCCATGGCCGAGAAGATCCGGGCCGAGGGCGTACGCCTCATCCGGCTCGCCGAGACGGGCGCCTTCCCCTTCGACGGTACCCACCTCGACTTCCGGCCGGACCCCACGTGGCGGCCGTCGACGCTCCCGGCCGGCTGGGACGAGGAACAGCCGAAGGCCCGGACGGCCGGCACCTGACACGGGCGTGGCCGCGGGCCCTGACACCCGCCATGCCGGGGCCGGGCCGGTGCGTGACGAATACACGGCGGGCGGAATCGCCGTCGGTCTCGCCTGCGCGTCGCCGGAACGGCCGGCCGAAGGCGTACGGATGACGGCCGTAAATAGGTCGCGCGGCTCAGCGGAATGGTGCAGAGTGATCTCAACGCCGGTGAGGTGGGCAGGAAACCGGCGAATCGCAACGATCCTCGAAAGGAGGTGAACCGTCATGTCGGCGCAGCAGATCCGCGTGACCGCGCGATCAGCGGCCAAGCGATACGGGTGTGCCACGCCCGTCGTGACGGCGAGGCCACACCGGCGAGGTCATGAGGCCGGTCACGGCCCGGCAGGGTGGAGCGGATAACGCGGCGGTGCCCGCGTCTCAGCCGCCCACCCCGGCATTCGGGGAACGGGCGGTTTTCTGTTCCTCGCGTTATCGATCATCGGCTTCCGGCTGTTCGCGTACGCCCTGAATTCGTCAGCGGCATTGTTCTCTCTCAACTCGACAATGAATGGCATGTATCGGCGGCACACGATGCCGGCCGATGGGGGTTCGGCTAACGGCAGGCCACCGAGCTTTGGCCTCGGCTACGCGGGTTCGAATCCTGCACCCCCAGCATCGTCCGATGCGCGCGCACGCGGCTGTGGCACAACGTCAGTGCGCCGCCTCGCCATGGCGGAGACCGGGGTTCGACTCCCGGTAGCCGCTCGTCCAGCACCCAGGATTCTCGGGCCTGTAGCTCCAGCTGGTAGAGCAACGCTTTTGCACAGCGAAGGTTGTCGGTTCGACTCCGACCGGGTCCACGCATGTCAGCGACACCACGCCCCTGTAGCTCAGCGGAGAGAGCGTCCGGCTACGAACCGGAAGGCCGCAGGTTCGATCCCTGCCGGGGGCACGCACGACCTTACGCGCCGTTAGCTCAGTCGGTAGAGCTGCCGCCTCTTAAGCGGCATGTCCGGGGTTCGAGTCCCTGACGGCGCACTGCGGGGTAGAGGAGTTCGGTCGTCCTCGCCGGCCTCATAAGCCGGAGATCACGTGGTTCAAATCCCGTCCCCGCTCCCGTTCCGGTGGCTCAGTCGGTAGAGCGCCGCCTCGACAAGACGGAGGTCCCTGGTTCGATTCCAGGCCGGAACACGCATGCCCGTGTAGCTCAGCGGCGAGAGCACCGGTCCTACAAACCGGCTGTCCCGGGTTCGAGTCCCGGCACGGGTACGACCCGTCCCCGGAGCGTCCGGTGCTGACGGCATGTTGGTGGCTGTAGCTCATCAGGTAGAGCGCCAGGCTGTGGACCTGGAGGCGGCGCGGTTCGAGTCCGGCCGGTCACCCTCGCGCGGGCGCGCGGAAGCCGTCCTTGTCAGTCCGGCGACCTCCCCGCCGGTGTCACCCTCGCGCGGGCGTGCCGAGGCCGGCGTGCCCTCTGCAGCCCGGCTCGCCGCCGGCACTCGGTTCAAGGCCCTTGCCGTGTACGCCTGGGCAAGCCGTCCGACTGTCGCTGATCCGGTCGATCCGCTGGCGGGCGTCCTCTACCGTCTCCTTGGCCGACCACTTGTCGAACTTGAGAGTTGGGGACCCGATGCCGAGACGCCGGCCGACAATCATCGTGATGGCGACGGTCGTCGCGCTGAGTGGTTGCACGGTCGACGTGAACGTGGCGGGGGAGGACGCGGCGGCGCCCACCTCCCGGCCCGCGACCGTGAAGCCCACGACCACGACACCGGCGGCCGACCCGGAGACCGCGGTGACGTACGCCTTCGTGAGCGTGGTCCGGGAGAAGCTGCCGGAGCTGGGCCGCGGGCGCGGCGACGACGAGGTCCAGGCCATGGCCGATGTGATCTGCAACGCGCTGGCCGAGGACGCGAAGAGTGAGGACGTCGTCGACGCGACCCGTTCGATGGGCTCGCGCGACGGGGTGCCGATCGACCACGCCACCGCAAACGAGGTCATCAAGCTCGCCATCGACACCTCCTGCCCCGGCCAGGCGCCGCGGGTCACCGACTTCTAGCCGCCCCGGTTGCGGAGCGCTCCGCATGCGTCGGCGCCGGCGCGGCATGGCGTCACTGGTCGACATGACATCTGCGGTGTCCGTCGGCCGGGCGGCTCTGCGGTGTCCGTCGGCCGGGCGGCTCGGCGTGCAGAGAGCCGGGCTTGACCAGGGTGATGTTGCGGGCGGTCAGCGCCTGCTGGTGAGGGCTTGTCGGCCTTACCGGGATCGGCCGTCACCGGGACAGGTGCGCCGGGCCGAGCAGGTCGGCCTCGCGGTCGGTGGCGGCGTCGGCGTCGACGCTGAGATCGGGGTGGCCGGCCGGCTCGGGCACACACAGCCAGAGAGCTTGCGGCATGATCTCGACGGTCAGCCGGTCGCTGCTCTCGATGAGGTCGCCGTCGAGTTGGCGGGGCTGGGCCCGGTTGCTGAGCACGTCGATGCGGCTGCCGCGGAAGACCTCCAGCGCGGGAACCTGAGCGCTGCGCCGGATCAGCCCCCACCCCAGCGCCACCCAGGTGCGCAGCGTGTTGGGCGTCAGGACGGCGATGTCCAGGACGCCGTCGTCCGGCTGCGCGTCACTCAGCAACTTCACCCCGCCTTGCAACCGGCCCACGTTGGCGATGAGCACCGAGCGGGCACGCCGACGCATCGGTCGGCCGCCGTCGATGCGGATGGTGACCCGCATCGGCCGGTCCTTGAGGTGCTTCACCGCGCCGAGGATGTACGCGGGCCAGCCGATGTGCTTCTTCGCCGTGTCCGATGTCGCGTCGAGCATGTGCGCGTCGAAGCCCATGCCCGCCATCACGGCGAAGTGCCGGCCGTCGAGAGTGCCGACGTCCAGGCGCCGTAGACCGCCTTCCAGCGCCACGGCGAGTCGGGTGGCCAGATCGGTGGACAGCCCGAGGTTCGCGGCGAGCAGATTGCCGGTGCCGGCGGGCAGGACGGCCATGGACACCTCGGTACCGGCCAGTGCCGACACCGCTGACATCACGGTCCCGTCACCGCCGCAGACGAAGACGACCTCGGCGCCTGACTCGACGGCCGAACGGGTCTGACCGAATCCAGGGTCGTCCACGGACGTCTCGAACCACTGTGGCGCCGGCCAGCCGGCCCCTGTCAGCGTGCCGTCGACGCTGTGCCGCAGCTCGCCGAGGTCGTCGATCTTGGAAGGGTTGACGATGACCGCCGATCGGGGCGCTGGGTTGGTGCGGCCGGTGGTCATCGTCATCGTGGTTGCTCGCTTTCGGTGGGTGTACTGACGCCTGCCTTGGTGGCGTCGAGCGCGGAGAAGCCGCTCCGGGCGGTCGTGGCGACGGAAGTGCACATGGCGCGACTCCTTGAGATCCTGTTCGGCCGGGAACGGCGACGCACCGGCATCGCATCGTGAGGACGATCGGGGCGGCAAGGACGGGCCGCAGGAGTCTGGGCGGCCGCCGGAACACGTACGCGACATGGTCACGGCTGTAGCGTTCGATGGCCTTCCCCTACCCCGCGATCCGGTCGGCGAAACAATGCGGCCCAGCCCGGCGCGGCCGAACGAGACGGCTCGATCATTGCCGTTCGGATGCGAGTTCTCGCCCGGCGCGTCCCGGTCCGCGACCGATCCGCTGAGGCGGTGGCGCGACCGAGACGGACGGTGCGCAACGCCCTGACCAGGTATGCCGCGCTCCCGGGACGGTCTCGCCGGTGACGGGATTCCGGGTTCTGGGAAACGGCGTGGACCTCCCTTGCGCACGTCGGGCACAGTCCAGTCGTGGACGACACCATCGCGGTACGGCATCGCTCGCTGGACGAGATCCTGGAAGGTCTGCACCTGGTGCGGCAGTCCCCGCAGGGCGCCGGCACCCTGGAACTGGCCGTGCGCCGGCCCACGACGGGCGCCCGGGAGGTGCTGGCCCGCGCCGAGCTGCACCGGGAGACCGGGTTGGTCGGCGACAACTGGAGCCGACGGCCGAGTTCCCGCACCCCCGACAACTCACCGCACCCCGACATGCAGCTCAACGTCATCAATGCCCGGTTCGTCGAGCTGATCGCCGGCCCGGACCGTGACGCCTGGGCACTCGCCGGCGACCAGCTCTACGTCGATCTCGATCTGAGTTTCGACGCGCTGCCGGCCGGCTGCCGCCTCGCGATCGGCGACGAGGCCGTCATCGAGGTGACCGACCAGCCGCACACCGGCTGCGCCAAGTTCGCCGCCCGGTTCGGGCGCGACGCCCACAAGTTCGTCTGGACCGACGAGGCCAAGCGCCTGCGGCTGCGGGGTCTCAACGCCCGGGTGATCGTCGGCGGGACGGTCGCGGCCGGCGACACCGTGCGGCAGATCATGCCACCTGGGTGATCGGCTTCCCCTGCCGTGCCCGGCTGTGGCGGTGCGCCTGCGCAGCGCGATGTCCGCCGACGTCCACGCCGACCCCGGCGCCTGCGACGAGGACGTTCCGCTCGACACGCTCACCGGCGCGGTCCTGCGCCCGGTCCACGGCGTCGGCCCGGCGCGACGTCACGGACTGGCCCGGGCCGGCCGGGGAGATGCGCCACCGGCAACGCCCGGCACGCCTCCCGGCGGCGCGACGGGGCCGGATCGTCGGCGGTGGCTCGGTCGAGGAAGGAAAGCACCGGCATCCACGCCGTGACATGAACTTCCGGCCGGCCGCGGTGAATCGACGTCGCCAGGCCCCGGCGCGTCGGTAATCGAGAGCGGGTGCGGCGCGTTCGGCGTACGCGAAAAGGGGTCTTGATTCTGAAGAGAGAGAAGCGGCGCCCGGGGGGGACGGGCGCCGCTTCTCGGATCGGTGAGTGTCAGGCAGTGGGGGCCGGGTCGACGGCGAGACGCCGGGCGACCAGGAACAGCGCGTAGCCGATGAGGCCGATGACGAGGCCCAGACCGGCGGCCATCGCGGCGATTCCGAATGACACCACCGAAGTGAACAGCGAGGCGCGCAGGAAGGAGCCGGTCATCACGGTGGCCCGGACCGGGTCCTCCTTGTCGAGTTCGGCGTAGGTCTTGCCGCCGCTCGCCTTGAGAGCGTGCTTCTCGATGATCTGAGCCTCGGAGTAGGCGGTCAGCGGGCCGTCGATCTTCTCGCCGGCGAACCATTCGGCGTCGGCGGAGACGGTGATCCGCTCGTCGGCGAGCTGTGATTGAACGGTGAACCAGGTGGTGGCACCGGCCACCACCATGATCAGGCCGGCGAGCATCAGCAGGATGCCGATCAGACGGACAGCACTCCCCGAACCGGTCTTTTCGACCTTGGTGGCCACGGCAGTCATTATGTTTCTCCTAATTACACGAATGTTCGATCCCTCGGACGGTTCCACCGGCCTGATGTCGGGTCGGGGTTCGATCTTCGGCTTCGCCTATGAGGATGCTGTGCCGACGCCGCGCGCAATAGGGCCGACAAGTCTGGGTCGAACGTCCCGAACTCAAGTGGGTTTCGGTGGGACCATGGACCCGGGCCCCGGGACGTTCGGCCCCGCGTCGCCTAGCCTTAGTCACCGTCTGAAGGGTCGTGCGACGCTGTGTGACCAGTGGGGTTCGCCACAGGTTTGATCTTGAGCGACGGCGTGTGATTTCCGTCGACCGCCAGTCGGCCCGGGCCGTTAGTTTGGGCTTCATGAAGGGTTCGAGGCGGCTGCAGACGTCCCGGCTCGTGCTGCGCCACTGGACCGGTGACGATCTGGACCCGATGGCGGCCATAAATGCCGACCCGGAGGTGATGCGCTGGATCCGCGACGGGAGACCCCTGGACCGCGACGGCACCGCGGAACGCCTCGCCACCTGGCGCAAGCACTGGGACGAGCACGGGTTCGGCCTGTTCGCGCTCACCCTGCGTGACACCGGTGAACTGGCCGGTTTCGCCGGGCTGGCGATGCCCACCTTCCTGCCGGAGGTGCTGCCGACTCCCGAGATCGGCTGGCGCCTGGCCCGCCGCCACTGGGGCCGTGGCCTGGCCACCGAAGCCGCCCGGGCCGTCCTCGCCCACGCCCGCGACGATCTGGGCATGAGACGCCTGGTCAGCATCCATCAGGTCGGCAACGAGGCGTCCGCCCGGGTGATGATCAAAATCGGCATGCGCCTGGACCGGGAGACGACCGACCCGGTGTCCGGCACTCCGCTGCGCGTCTACGCCATCGACCTGGCCGGTCGTCCGGCAGACCGCGGACGCCGGTTCACCGCATCGGCGACCGGCCGCCGGCCGGTCTCGTCATCGAACGGCGAGTCGTGGTGACTTCCCGCCGGGAGGGCCGACTCCTCATCGGTGGGGAATCTCTATGCCGGCAGCCCGCAACCTCGCTTCGATGAGCGCGGTCAGCCGAGCCGCGGCCGGCGCCTCGTCAGCCCGGTGATCGTTGATCAGATCGTAGCGGGCGCCGGCGTCGGGGCCGGCGAAGAAGGCGCCCACGTGGGTCCGCATCGCCGCACGTTCGCTCAGCAGGTTGTCGGCCATCCCGGCGGCCAGCTCGTCCAGTCGCGGATCGTCCACGTCCCAGGACAGCGCATCCCAGGTACGCTTCCACAGCCGCACGTACTCGGGGTCGTCGAGCCGGCGTTCCAGCTGCGTCACGAAGCCGTCGAAGAACGCCGGGGCCAGCGCGCGAGCCAGAACAAGCGCCTCCCGTTGCGAGGCCACGACCTCGGGACCGAAATCCAGCTCGGCCAACCGGTCCAGCAGGGCGCACGCGTGCTCGGGAAGCAGCGCCCGGTCGCCGTCGGCGAGCCGGTGCAGCGTGTCGCGGCGGGCGACGAGTTCCGTGATGCGGTCGGTGAGCCGCCGCTCGACGTCGGCCACCGCGGCGGCGAAGCGCTCGGGATCGGCGCCGAGCAGTCCGCCGATCTCGGCGAGTGGCACGCCCGCCTCGGCCAGAGTACGGACCTGAACCAGCCGGAGCAGGTCGGTGGAGGTGTAGCGGCGGTAACCGGAGGTGTCGCGGCCGGGCTCGCCGAGCAGGCCGAGACGGTGGTAGTGCCGCACGGTCTTCACCGTGACACCGGCGAACCCGGCCGCCTGACCGATCGTGAGCCCGTTCGCCATCGGCTCAATCCGTCGTCCGGGCGCCGGTGAGTTCCCGTACCGCCCGCGCGACGGCGGAGGAGTCCTTGCGCAGGATCGTGCTGTGGTTGCTGGCGACCCTCGCGCTGATCGCGAGGTTCGGGTTGCGGGCGAGAACCGGATCGAGCGCGGCACGCCCCTGGTCCATCTCGTCGCCCTGGTTCCCGAGGCTGGCTCCGGTCGCCATGACGAACCGCAGTGGACAGGCGATGCGTTCGAGCACCGGCACGCCGGCGGCGCTGATCTCGTTGAGCTCGATGTTGACCTCGGCGTGCTGGTCCGCGCTCATCCGGGCGCCCATGCCGAACCGGCCGGCGACCGGCAACAGCAGGCGCATCCTGCGGAACTCCTTACGGATGCGGTCCCGCCCGGCGGCTCCGGTCAGCCCGGCCGGGAAGGCGTCCACGGTGACGATGCCCAGGACACGATCCGGGTACCGGTCGGCCCAGTGCCACGACAGGACCCCACCGTAGGACCATCCCACCAGCAGCGGCCGGTCGACTCCCCGGGCGGTGAGGACCGCGTCCAGATCCCGGAGGCAGGCCTCGAAGGAGTAGTCGGCGGACCGCTTCGACCGGCCGCGGGCGCGTTCGTCGTACGTGATGTGGCGATAGCCGTCGCCGAGTTCGGCGATGACCCGCCGCCAGTGCGACTGATCGGCGTACGCGCCGTTCAGGTACACGATCGGCGTGCCGGGGCCGTTGGTGTCGGTGACGGCGAGGGCCGTGTCGTCCACGGCAAGCATGCCCGTCCAGTGTGAACCGGTCATGCGAGCAGCCTATGGATTGACCCTGGGTCAGGGTCAACGGTTCTGCCGGTGCTCGATGCCGGGTGCGCTGTCCTGGCGGGGCGGAATCTCGTCCCTGGACGGGTGACGGGGGTGCAAGATCCCTTGTCTCTTGCCTATAGTCGTTCGCATGACCGATCGTGCACCGGAGTTTGTCGGCAGTCATGAGATCCGCATGCGCCTGGGTGGGCTCAGCCGCCAGCGGGTGTACCAGCTCACCATGGGCCGCGACTTTCCCCGCCCGGTCGCGCGGCTCACTCAGGGCAAGGTGTGGCTGGCGTCCGAGGTGGAGGAGTGGGCCGTGCGGCGCCGTCCGGGGCGGTGAGCCGCCGCACGGACGGCGCCGGCCAGGCGCGACCGCCGTGTGCGGGCACCTCGCCGGACGGCGTCTCCGCCCGAACGAGAGGAGGATCCGCATGACGGACCGGCCGCGTCTGGTCGCCGTCCGAGCCGGGGCGCTGTTCGACGGCGTCTCCGGCACCCTGATGCTCGACCCCGTGCTGCTGATGAACGGGCCGGTCATCGCCGCGGTCGCCCGTGCGGGCACGCCGCCGCCCGGCGCCGAGGTGGTGGATCTTCCCGGAACCACACTGCTGCCCGGCCTGATCGACACGCACGTCCACCTCGCCTTCGACGCCGGCCCCGACCCGGTCGCCGCCCTCGCCCGGCGCGACGACGACGCGGCGCTCGCCGCGATGCGGGCCGCCGGGCGCGCCGCCCTCCACGCCGGCATCACCACGGTCCGCGACCTCGGCGACCGCGGCTACCTCTCCCTGCGGCTGCGTGGCACCGCCGGCCTGCCCACCATCGTCGCGGCCGGGCCACCGATCACCACACCGGCGGGACACTGCCACTTCCTCGGCGGCGCGACCGAACCGACACCACAGGCGGTGCGCGCCGCGGTCCGCGACCGGGCCGACCGCGGCGCCGACGTCGTCAAAGTGATGGCCAGCGGCGGGACGATGACCCCGGGCACCCGCCAGGAGACGTCGCAGTTCACCGTCGAACTGCTGCGGGCCGTGGTCGACGAGGCGCACCGGCACGGCCTGCCGGTCACCGCGCACGCCCACGGCACCGGCGCCATCCGGATGAGCCTCGACGCCGGCGTCGACGGCATGGAACACGTCTCGTTCTGGAGCGCCGACGGTGTCGACGACCCCGGTGACCTGACCGGCCGCATCGCCGGCAGCGGGGTGACCGTCGGCCTCACCGTCGGCGTCGCGCCGGTGCCGGGGGCCGCGCCGCCGCCCGCGATCGCCAAGCGCCTGCCCCGCATCATCACCAACACCCGGCGACTGTACGAAGCGGGCGCGCACCTGGTTCTCGGCACCGACGCGGGCATCGGGCCGACGAAACCACACGACGTCCTGCCGCACGCCCTGCAGCAGACCACCATGATCGGTCTCACCCCGGCGCTGGCGCTGACCTGGGCCACTTCCAGGGCCGCCGCCGCATGCGGCCTGGGCGGCACCAAGGGCCGGCTGGCGCCCGGGCTCGACGCCGACATCGTCGCGGTCGACGGCGACCCGCTCGCCGACCTCACCGCGTTGCACCGGATCCGCGCGGTCTTCGCCCGAGGCCACCGGGTGGTGTGACGTGGCGCGACCTGGGGGTGTTGCGGGACGGTCGTAGCGGGCGGAGCATGGATCGCCGTGACAGGCTTGACCTGGAGCGCGCTCCAGGTGACACGGTCGTCTACATGTTCGAAGCGACGCAGTCCCCGCTCGTGCTCGGGGCGATGATGTTCGGAACCACCATCGACGAGCAGACGTCTTTCGCGCTGCTCGACCGGTTCGCCGAGCGCGGTGGAGTCTGGATCGACACCGCCGACTGCTACGCGTTCTGGGCCAGTGGCACCGGTCATGGAGGCGACAGCGAGCGGCTGCTCGGCCGCTGGCTGGCCGCCCGGCCCGGCGTCCGTGACCGGGTTCGGATCGCCACCAAACTGGGCGCCGAGCCGCTCGAGCCGGGTTCCTGGCCGTCCCGCCGGGAAGGGCTGTCACCGTCGGCGGTGCGGGCCGCGTTCGCCGGCAGCCTCGACCGGCTCGGCATCGACCGGGTCGACCTGCTGTGGCTGCACCAGGAGGACCGGTCGGTGCCCATCGAGGACACCGTCGAAGCGCTCGCCGGGCTGCCCGCCGACCGGTTCGGCTTCTCCAACCATCCCGCATGGCTGGTCGAACGCGGCCGCGCCCACGCCCGGGCGATCGGGTCGCGCCCGTTCGACGCTCTGCAACTCAACGCCACCTACCTGCGTCCCCGTCCCGGCACGCTGCCGCCCGGGGTAGTGCACCGGTTCGGGGTGCTCAGCGACGAACAGATGGACTACGCGGTCGAGCACGACCTCGACCTGTGGGCGTACACGCCGCTGCTGAGCGGCGCCTACGACAATCCGGCCAAACCTGTCCCCGACGTGTTCGACCATCCGGGCAACACCGCCCGCCTGAGGGTTCTCGACGAGGTGGCCACCGAGTGCGGGGCCGCCCGCGGCCAGGTGGTGCTGGCATGGCTGCTGAGCCGGGGCATCCGTCCCATGCTGGGCGGCAGCAAGATCGATCAGCTGGACAGTGCCTTCGACGGGGTGGCGCTGAAACTGGACGACGACCAGGTGCACAGACTCGATGCGGTGGACCGTTCCGACTGGGCCGACCCCTACGCACGGTACTGAGGGTCCGAACCATGCCCGTCCGCCGGCCGCCGCACGGCACGGTGATGGAGTGCGGGCCGAGGTGCCGATCGCCCGGCCGGGCGGTGCCGAACCCGTGTGTGGATTTCGGGTGCGCTGCGAGCCTGAACTGCACACGTACTGGGGCGGCGTTCGGATTGCCATCCGGCTGGGCGGTGCCGAATCCGTGTGTGGATTTCGGGTGCGCTGCGAGCCTGAACTGCACACGTACTGGGGCGGCGTTCGGATTGCCATCCGGCTGGGCGGTGCCGAATCCGTG
>NZ_JBFAMR010000079.1:0-8908 GCF_040656595.1 Actinoplanes sp. NPDC049802 | reverse complement strand
TGTGGATTTCGGGCGCGAAGCGCACCCGAAATCCACACGCGGGCGGCCTCAGCAGCACAGGTCCCGGCGACGGTAGCCGGCGAGACCGGCCACGGTCAGGAGCGCCGCCAGGGCGAGCATGACCGCTGAGGCCGTCAGGTCGATCCCGGCGAGTGGCACGGGCGCGAGGTGGGCGAAGGGGGAGACGTCGCGTACCCGGTCCGGCGCCGCGATGCTCTCGGCCACGACCAGCAGGAGGAATCCGCCGACGCCGGGGACGCTCCCGATCGGCCCCGCCCAGCGTGGCACCCACCCGACGGCGAACACCGCCGCACCGAGGCTGAGCAGCACGATCGGAAGAACGTTCCAGGCGCCACGCAACGCGGCCCCCACGGCGAGCTCGCCGCCCATGACGGCGACCCCGGCCCACATCGCGAGGCCGGCCACGGTGACCAGGACGGCCGCGGCCGCGGCGGTGACACCGATCTCGGCGCCGGCCAGCCGGATCCGGCTGATCGGCCGGCTCGCGAGCAGGGTCAGCCGCCGGCCGGTCTCGGCGGCCACGAAGGCGCCCATCCGAACGGCGGTGAAGACACCGGCCGGCAGGGCGAGGATCGCGAACAGGGTCGCGGCGAATCCGGCGAGGCTGCCGAGCCCCTGGAAACCCGCCTGGGAGGCCTCGTCGGCGAAGGCCGGGTTGTCGCGCAGGAAGTCGGTGACCGACACCGCCGTCAGCCCGATCAGCAGGTAGTAGGCGCCGACACCGGCCAGCCAGCCGCTCAGGGGCCGCCACGCGCGGCGTACCGCGAAGGCTTCCACGCTGCCCAGTTGCCGGGTCCGCGGGCGCCGTCCGGCCGCCGCCGGGATCAGACCGCCGTGAACGTCGCGGCGGCGGGCTGAGATCAGCGTGAGCACGGTGAGGAGCGCGGTCGCGGCGGCCAGCAGAAACAGCGGCAGTACCCGGTCGTGTACGTAGGGTCCGCTGAGCGCGAGCAGGCCGAACGGCGACAGCCAGTGCAGCCAGCCGAGCGCGGCGACCCCGTCGCCGATCATGCGGGCCAGCAGTCCGGCGCCGAGCACCGCCACCGCCGTGCCGGTCGCGGGCGACCGGGCGGGAAAGATCTGGGCGGTCAGCGCCGCCACCGCGGCGAAGAACATCCCGAGCAGGCCGGTGCCGGCGCCGTGCACCAGGGCGCCCGCCGGTTCGGTGCCGGACAGCAGCAGCACGGCCGTGACGGCGGTGGCGGAGGCGGCCGCGACCACCATCACGGGGGCCAGGTGGCGAAGCAGGACGGCCCGCGCCGGAAGACGGCCGGACAGCAGCAGAGCCCAGCGGCCGGCGTCCTCCTCCCCGCGGGTGATCCGGGTCGTCGCCAGGATCGACCAGACGCCGAGCAACACCGCGACGACGGTGCCGACCCGCCACACGGTGAACCCTCCGGCGGTGTCGAGACCGACCGGGGCGCCGAACAACGTCCGGATCGCCGGGTTGCCGGCCAGCGCCCGAAGACCACCGGCCGCCGCCGGGTCGGCCATCACCTGCGCGTACGTGGCGGCGACCAGCGCGGTCATCGCGCCGCTGAGCCCGGCGACGAACAGACCCCCGCGCCGGATCTGACGGATCGCCAGCCAGGTCACGGCCCGGCCCGGCGCGGGATCCGAGATGAGCCGCGGGTTCGCCGGAGCGGGGAGGGCGCCGACGGTCATCGGGTCGCCTCCGCCCCGTAGTAGTCGAGGAAGATCTCCTCCAGGCTCGGTTCGCGTACGGTCAGGGCGGTGACCTCCGCGGCCGCGAGTGCCCGGAGTGCGGGAGCGGGTTCGCCGGTCAGGGTGAACCGCAGCCGCCGCTCGCCGGCGGGCTGGACGGCCCCGACACCCGGGATCATGCCGAGGTCCGGTGCCGTGCCGGTGAAGGAGATCGTCACCTCCGAGCGGTGCAGGCCTCGCAGGTCGCCGATCGTCGACACGTCGGCGAGCCGGCCGGCGCGCAGAATGGCGACCCGGTCGCAGACCGCTTCCACCTCGGCGAGCTGGTGGGAGCTGAGGAAGACGGTCTGACCGCGCTCGCGGGCCTGCCGGACGGCGGTACGGAACTCGCGTTCCATCAGCGGGTCCAGGCCGCTGGTCGGCTCGTCGAGCACCAGCAGCGGGGCGCGGGTGGCGAACGCGGCGATCAGCGCGACCTTCTGCCGGTTGCCCGTCGAGTAGGTGCGCGCCGGCCGGGACGGGTCGAGGTCGAACCGGTCGACGAGTTCGTCGCGATAGACCGGGTCGGTGCCCGGCCCGGTACGCGCCTGCAGGTGCAGGATCTCGGCGCCGGTCAGTTGCGGCCACAACGCCACGTCAGCGGGCACGTAGGCCAGGTGCCGGTGGGCGTGGGCCACGTCGGCGGCGTCGGCGCCGAACACCTCGGCCCGGCCGGCGCTCGGCCGGGCGAGACCGAGGAACAGGCGGATGGTGGTGGACTTGCCGGCGCCGTTGGGGCCGAGGAACCCGAACACCTCACCCGGTGTGACATCCAGGTCCAAGGTGTCGAGGGCGGTGAGCCGGCCGTACCGTTTCGTGAGCTGGACGGCGCGCAGCGCGGGATCGGTCATCGCGGGAAGCCTTTCGGTCGACGTGGATCAATGACCGCCGACCAGACTTCCCGGCACACCTGGCGCTCACCGTACTCCGCCGCGTCACCCCGCGGGAAGGCCGTCCGCGTCCAGGCCGACCGACCCGACCGGCTCGCCGATAGGCCGATAGGCCGGTCGGCCATTACCCTCGGCGGATGAGCAGAGTCATCTACTCGGTCGCGTCATCCTTGGACGGCTGTCACACCGACGCCGAGGGCGATTATTCGTGGGCGGTGCCGGACGAGGAGGTCATCGCGGCGCTCAACGCCGATGCGGCCACGGTGAGCACGTATCTCTACGGCAGACGGATGTACGAAGCCATGGCCGGGTGGGAGACCGATCCGGAGGTCGCCGGCCAGTCACCGGAGTCCGCGGCCTACGCCTCGACCTGGAAGGCCGCGCAGAAGGTGGTCTTCTCGACCACCCTGCCGGCGGTGTGGACACGGCAGACCCGGCTCGAGCGGGCGCTGACGGCCGAGGCGGTCGAGTCGGCTCGCGCCGGCGCGCCCGGTGACCTGACCGTGGAAGGCCCGGTCCTCGCGCACAGCGCCCTCCGGCAGGGACTCGTCGACGTGGTGGAGCTGTTGATCTGCCCGGTCGTCGTCGGCGGGGGGAACAGAGTGCTTCCCGGCGACCTGCGCGCCTCGCTGGCGCTGCGGCGAGAACGCCGTTTCGGCAACGGCATGGTCCAGCTGACCTACGACGTCCGGTGACCCGGGTGGGGTTCGGTCTGTGACGCCGGTGGGCGGGTGCCGGCGAGCCCGAACAGCGACGGCCGACGCCGCACCGAACGCGAGGGCACGCCGATTCCGTGGCCCGGCCGGTGGACTGATCCCGGTCCTGCCGAACGACCGGGGCCGCAGCCTAAGGCTGAACGTCCCGTTCTCGTAGCGGATCGCGGCGGCATCGCGCACCCTGGTATTCCGGAGGAACCGGCGCCCGTGCCGGCCCCGACCCGAGGAGGATCCGTCGTGACGCATCACGTGTACCGGCTCACCGAAGTCGTAGGCAGCAGCCCGACCAGCGTCGACGACGCCATCCGCACAGCGATCGCCAAGGCCTCGCAGTCCGTCCGCAACATCGAGTGGTTCGAGGCCAAGGAGATCCGTGGCCAGGTCGTCGACGGCGAAGTGGCCCACTACCAGGTGCTGGTGAAGCTCGGCTTCCGCGTCGACGACTGACCCGTCAGTTGCGTTCCCATCGGAACAGTGCCGTCGCCAGCGCGCCGAAGACGACGATCATGCCGCTGAGCACGCTGATGGGAAGCAGCAGTGTCGTCCACGCGTCGCCCGCCCACACGCCGCGCAGCAGCTCGGCGAAATGGTGCACGGGGGAGAGGTTCATGATCCGCTGCACGCCCTCGGGCATGGTCTCCAGCGGGATGAAGGCGCCCGACGACATGATCAGCAACAGCATGAGCGTGTTGCCGATGCCGGTGGCCGCGCCGGTGGACGGGTAGATGCCGGCCAGCGTGTACCCGAGCGCGAGGAAGGCGGTGAGCCCCAGCGCCGCGGCCACCAGCACCGCGATCAGGTTGCCCGGCAGGTCCACCCCGAAGACCAGCCGGCCCACGGCCAGCGCCGCGATCATCCCGGTCATCCCGATCACGAAGTTCACCGTCAGATCGGCGGCGATGAACACCCTCGGCCGCAGCGGTGTGAGCCGCAGCCGGCGCAGCGCCCCGCTCTCGCGCAGGTTCAGCAGGCCCAGCGGGACCAGCAGCACCCCGGTGATCGCCAGCACCAGCGACGGGAACGCCGGCAGTGTGGCCTCGATGAAGCTCTTCCCCCCGAAGTTCGGGTCAGGCCCGTTGTCGAAGATCAAACCCAGCATGAGTACGAGCACCGGCGCGAAGATCACCGCGAAGAACAACCCGACCGGCTCCCGCAGCGCCGAGCGCAACAGCGTGCTCGTCAGTACGCCGTAACCCTTCACGACGCCACCTCCGTCCTCATGTCGCGGCCGGTCAGGTTGAGGAACACGTCCTCCAGGCCGGGCGAGCCGGCCCGCAGATCGGTGATCCGGATGTCCCGTGCGGTCAGATCGGTGAGGACGTCCTGCAGGAACCCGCCGGTGCCCTGCACGGTCAGATATCGCCGGTCGGGCCGTGCCGTGGTGACCGTGTCGAGACGCTCCAGCGCCGACACCAGCTCGGCCGGGGCGGGCCGGGTCAGCGCGAGCCGGGCCGTGGCGTCGCCGGCATGGTCACGAATGAGGGCGGGCACCGTGTCGAGCGCGATGATCCGGCCGTGGTCGATGATGCCGACCCGATCGCACAGATGCTCCGCCTCCTCCATGTAGTGCGTGGTCAGCACCACGGTGGCGCCCCGCTCCCGCACCTGCTCCACCACCTCCCACATGGCCAGCCGCGCCTGCGGATCCAGCGCCGTGGTCAACTCGTCGAGGAACACCACCTTCGGCTGGTGGATGAGCGCCAGGGCGATGAACACCCGCTGCCGCTCGCCGCCGGAGAGCCGGTCCACCCGGGTGCGCGCCTTGTGGGCGATGCCCAGCGTGGTCAGCAGCTCCGGCCAGGCAACCGGATCGTCGTAGAGCCCCGAGAACAGTCGCATCGCCTCGGCCACGGTGATCCGCGGAGGCAATGCCGCGCTCTGCAACTGCACCCCGGTGAGCAGCGTCAGCTCGCGCCGGTCGGCGATCGGGTCACGGCCGAGCACGCTGATCCGCCCGGATGTCGGCCGGTCCAGGCCCTCGACGCAGTTCAGCAAAGTGGTCTTGCCCGCCCCGTTGGGGCCGATGAGACCGAAGATCTCGCCTTCCGTCACCTCGAGCGAGACGTTGTCGAGGGCGGTGACCTCCCCGAACCGGCGGACCACCTCCGTGCAGGTGACGACGGCGCTCACGGCTGCGTGCCTCCTTCGGCCGGCTCCGGCGGCGGGCCGGCCGGAGGCATGGCTTGGGCGATGAACTGGTCGAACACGTCCTGGCGCACGATCGCTATCCCCTGATTGACGTCGGCGAGCAGGAGCAGCGTGTCGCCGGGCTTGATGCCGAACAGATCCCGTGCCCCTTTCGGGATCACGATCTGTCCCTTCTCGCCGACCCGCACCGTGCCGGCGAACCTTCCCTCGGCGGGAGGTAGCTCTTCGGGCTTCACGACCACCCCTCGTCATACTTTTCCCACAAGTATAACTCCATTGTCCAGAGGGGAGCATCCGCCCGAGTCGCTGCGGCGGTGGACAAAGGGCTGCCCGGCCCGTGCTTTCCGGCTCGTGGCCGAGGATGATCACCCCACCGGGCCGAGCAGCGACGGGGGATGTGCTGGTGCGAGAAGAGAACGACATGGCCGAACCGGGCCGGCAGCCGAGGCGGCCCCGGCTCAAGCGGGCGGCGACGGCCGCGGCGCTGCTCGTCGCCGGTGCCGCGGCCGTCGTCGTCTGGTGGGGACAGCCGCAGCTCGGCGAGGGTGGCCTCATCGCCACCGGGACCGGCATGACGTGGGCGAACGACGGCGTCGAGAACACTCGCATGCTGGTGAAAGGCAAACCCGCCGACACGGTGAGCGCCGTCTTCAGCATCCGTAACGCCGGCCGTCTGCCGTTCACCGTGCACGGCCTGGACACCGCTGACACCACCGACTGGCTCTCCCGGCAGCAGGTCACCTTCATTCCGGGTTGGCCCGGCGACGACGCGAACGCGGTGCCCCGGCGGGAGCTGACCCTGGACCCGGGCGGTGAGGCCACCGTCTTCTGGTCGATCGACATGAGGTGCCAGCCGCCGACCGCCGAGGGCGTCCGCATGAGCCTCGAGGAACTCCGGTTCGAGGTGAGCTGGTGGGGAGTCCCGGCGACCCGTGCGCTGGTCCTGCGACAGCCGATCACCTTCGTCGGTGACGGCGAATCCCGGGCTCTGCCGTCGGCGGCGGAGTGCGGCGCCGGTGAGACCTCCTGAGGTCGCTGGGCAGGGCCGCGCCCGGAGGGTTCGCGAACCGTTCGGCGATCCCGAGATGAGCGCCGGCCGCGCGGCGTCCTGATCGCCGGGCCGTCACCCGGTGCGGGTCTCGCCGGGCGTCTCGATGGTCAGCAGGGTCGCGAGCCTGCGCAGCAGGTCGGGACGGGCCCGGTAGTAGACCCAGGTGCCGCGGCGTTCGGCGTCGACGAGGCCGGCCTCGCGCAGCGTCTTGAGATGGTGCGAGATGGTCGGCCCGGACAGCTCGAACGCCGGCGTCAGGTCGCAGACGCAGGCCTCGCCGTCCGGCGCGGATGCGATCATCGACATCAGCTGGAGCCGCACCGGGTCGCCGAGCGCCTTGAACGCCGGCGCCATCATGGCCGCGGTCTCGGCGGGGACGCGCTGGCGCGCCAGTGGCGGGCAGCACGGCGTTTCGGCGTTGAGGTCGGTCAGCGCGAGGGACCCGGCTTGTTTCGTCATTCGTCTAGGTTGACAGTTGTCGAAACAACGTGCAACTCTCTGATTCGACAAACGTCTAACCAGCACGGCCGGCTGGTGGGGCTGCCTCAGCGCCGTTGACGCAGTGCCCACGGCCAGCCGAGAACCCGCAAGGAGCACGACGATGAACGACGTCATCACGACCCCGGCCGGCGGCTGTTGCGGCAACCCGCCTCACGACGGGCCCGCCCTGCCCGGCCCCGCCGCCGAGGCCGGTTCCCCGTGCTGCGGCACCACCGCCGAGGCCCGGGAGTCGGGATCCTGCTGCGGCGCGGACGCCAAGCAGGAGGCGGTCGCGGCCGGGCGAAGCTGCTGCGGATGACCGCGCAGCTGAGGCGGATCACCCCTTCTGATTCGATACTGATCAAGACAGGAGTCGCACCGTGACCAGCATCTCTCCCGCATTCCCGGTCGTCGTCATCGGCGCCGGGCCGGTCGGCCTCGCCGCCGCCGCCCACCTCACCGAACGCGGCCTGCCCTACCTGATCCTGGAAGCCGGCGACGGTCCGGGCGCCGCCGTCCGGCAATGGGGACACGTCCGCCTGTTCTCACCCTGGCGGTACGACATCGACCCCGCCGCCGCCCGGCTGCTCACCCACGACGGCTGGACCCGGCCCGACGACGACAGACTGCCCACCGGCGCCCAACTCGCCGCCGACTACCTGCAGCCCCTGGCCGGCCTGCCCACGATCAAACCCCATATCCGGTACGCGGCACGCGTCGCCGCCGTCACCCGTCTCGGCCTCGACCGGGTCCGCAGCCACGGCCGCGAACAGGCGCCCTACCTGATCCGGCTGGCCGACGGCGAGGACATCCTCGCCGGCGCGGTCATCGACGCCTCCGGCACCTGGGGAACGCCGAACGTGCTCGGCGCCTCCGGCATCCCCGCCCACGGCGAGACCGCGGCCGCCGCGTTCGTCGAGTCCGCGCTGCCCGACGTCCTCGGCCGCGACCGCGACCGGTTCGCCGGCGCCCGTACCCTCGTCGTCGGCGCCGGGCACTCCGCCGCCAACACGCTGCTCTCGCTCGCCGACCTCGCCGCCCGGGTCCCGGGCACCACGGTCGGCTGGGCGATCCGCGCCGCCGACCCGGCCCGCACCTACGGCGGTGGGACCGCCGACGCCCTGCCCGCCCGCGGGGCGATCGGCTCCCGGCTGTGCGAGCACGTCGAGAACGGCACGATCACCCTGTACTCCGGCTTCTCCGTGCGGAGCGTCACCGTCGACGGCGACACCGTCGCGGTGTCCGACGGCGAACGGACCGTCATCGCCGACCGGATCGTGTCCGCGACCGGGTTCCGGCCCGACCACACGATCACCGGCGAACTGCGCCTCGACCTCGACCCGATCCTCGGCTCCACCCGGGCGCTGGCCCCGCTGATCGACCCCAACGAGCACTCCTGCGGCACCGTCCCACCGCACGGCGCCGACGAGCTCGCCCACCCTGAACCCGGCTACTACGCCATCGGCGTCAAGAGCTACGGCCGCGCCCCGACATTCCTGCTCGCCACCGGCTACGAGCAGGCCCGCTCCGTGGTCGCCGCCCTGGCCGGGGACTGGGACGCGGCCCGTGACGTACAGCTCGACCTGCCCGAGACCGGGGTCTGCAACAGCGACCCGGTCGAGGGCGACGACACCATCGCCACCACCGGTGGCGGCTGCTGCGGCGGTCCGGAGCCGGTGGCGGTGGGGTCACCCGGGCGCGAACCGGCCACCGGGGTCGCCGGCGGACTGCTGACCGCGCCGCCCGGGCTGATCACCCTCGGCGGCAAGCCCGGCTCCTGTTGCTGACGCCGAGGGCCGTCACGAACCCGCCGGCCGCCGACCGCGGCACCGGCGGCGTTACAGATCGGCTTGAGGTTCGGGTTCGACGGTTCCTCGCTGGTCAGGTCGGCCAGCGTG
>NZ_JBFAMR010000078.1:0-34319 GCF_040656595.1 Actinoplanes sp. NPDC049802 | reverse complement strand
GCTGGACGGCACGCACGTAGGGCTCTGCCTGGTCGCTCGGGAGTGTCCCAGCGGTGGCCGGGGCGCCCAGTCGGTGCGCTGGGGGCGCCCGCCAGCGGGGGCGAGCGATTCGGCCAGCAGGGTCGACACTGGCAGCCAGCCGGGGTCCGCGTGCCGCCTCTCCCGCACACGGGCTCCGGCTCGTCACGACGCTCGCCCGCGTGCCGCCTCTCCAGCACACGGGCCCCGGCTCGTCACGGTGTGCGCCGTCGCTTCTCCACGGCCGATGGCCGATATCCGCTATATCGGATAGGCCAGACCTTCGGTGGCCGCAGGGCCGCCCGAAACGGCGACATTTTTCCGGGTATCAGCGCGGGAACAGCTTAGGAGCAGGCCGGTTGCGACGATTACCCCTGATGTAAGCGGAACGGGCAGGGCAGCGGGACCTCGGGGGGCGTTCGGCCATGAAGAAGATCGATAGCGTGGCGCTGGCGGCAGTGATCGGACTGGGCGGCTCGCTCCTGCAGGTGGCAGCCGCGGAGGCGGCACCCGCGTTGCCTAGCCTGGTCGCCTACGTGCGGGGTGGCGACGTCTACGTCAGCAAGGGCGCCGCCGAGAAGCGGCTCACCACCGGCGGCGGTCACGCCCGGCCCCGCTGGTCGCCGAACGGGCAGCAGATCGCCTACCTCAAAGGCGGCCGACTGTGGACCATGAAGGCCGACGGGACCGGGCAGCGACGGCTCACCACCCGTCCCGCGGCCGGGCCGTCCTGGTCGCCGGACGGCAGGTGGATCGCGTTCGCCTCGCTGTCGTGCACCGGAGGGCCGGGCGTGTACCGGATCTCGACCGGGACGGCCGCCACCCGGCCGGAGGTGCTGTTCCCGCGTGACTGCCGCGGCGAGGACCTGCCGGAAGAGCCGACCGCCACCGCGCAGGCCACCGGCTCCCTGAACGACCGGCTCCGCACCGACGACGCGGTCGCCTGGTCCCCCGACGGGACCCGGGTCGCCTTCCGTGGCGGTGACTGCGAATCGGTCTACGACGCCTGCCTCACCGTCGGCACGGTCGCCACCGGCGGGGAGAAGACGGTCGCCGCCTACGGTGGTGGCAGCCTCCAGAACAGCGGATTCGCGGTCGTTCCCAGTTGGCGTTCGGACGGCGCGAAACTGTCCTGGACCGCATACCAGGAAGGGGAGACCGCCGCCGACAGCAAGCCGGTCCACGTCATCGAGTACGACACCGCCACCGGCGCCAAGCGCGCCGTCGGCAGCCCCATGGACCGCGAACTCTCCTATGTCGACGCCACCCGCGCGGTCATCACCAGCCAGAACAACGGCGGTTCCTGGGTCACCCTTCTCGGCCTGGCCTCCGGCGCCCGCACCCCGTTCCGCTCCGGCTCACAGCCCAGCGTCCAGCCACTGCCCCGCTGAAACCCATGGACCGGCGGGTCAGCCCGGAACGGCCTCGCGTGATGGAGTCGCGCCTGGGTCGCGGAGGTGGCGGGACGGGGCGGATTCTTCGGGGGCGGCGCAGCCCGTACCGGAGATTTCGTTCTGCGGGGGTCGGGGTTTTATCGTGGGGCCGCCATGAGTGAGACCGGGACCGACGCAGCCAGGCCGATTCGCACTTTTCATCCGCGCCGTGGGCGGATGAGCAGCCGTCACGCTGACGCGCATGCCGCGTTGTGGCCGCGGCTCGGGATGACCGTCGAGGACGGTGACCGGACGCCGCTGGATCTCGTGGCGCTGTTCGGGCGGGAGGCGCCCGTGGTGCTGGAGATCGGGTTCGGGATGGGGGACGCCACCGCGGCCATGGCGGCGGCCGATCCGGGGCGCGGTTATCTCGGGGTCGAGGTGCACACGCCGGGCGTCGGGAACCTGTTGGCGCTCACCCGTGATCTGGGGTTGACCAATGTCCGGGTGGCGTGCGGCGACGCCATGCAGCTGGTGCACCGGATCGCGCCGGGGGCGCTGGACGCGGTGCATGTGTTCTTCCCCGATCCGTGGCCCAAGGCGCGGCATCACAAGCGGCGGCTGGTTCAGCCGGCGAACGTCGCGCTGCTTCGCGAACGGCTGCGGCCGGGTGGGGTGTTCCACTGCGCCACCGACTGGCCGGACTACGCGGTGGCCATGGCGGAGACCCTGGACGCGGATCCGGGATTGCGCCGCCTCGCGGCTGTGCCGCACGGGCGGCCGGAGACCAAGTTCGAGAGGCGCGGCGCCATTGCGGGCCGGCCGATCACCGATCTTCGGTACGAGCGGGGCTGAGCCTGCCGGGCGGCGGGTCGGCGTGATGGTTTGCCGGTTTTAACCCTTTCGTGCATCTACGCTGAGGGTGGAGGTCGGCCATGCGGCGAGATGTCCCCGGCGGCGCCGGGCGGTCCGGAAGGGCGCATGCGGCGGAAGCCGCGGCACTCGCGCGCCCGGCCGACCCTCACGGGGCGCGCCCGGCCGAGCCACCATCGGTCGCGCCCCGGGCAGCGCGTCCGGCGGTCCCCGGTGAGGGACGGCCGGGTGTGCCGATCGGGGGGTCGGCCGCCGGTGAGCAATCCGCCTCGCCGGCGGCCGCTGACCAGCCCGGGATCACACCGGATGGATCGCGGCGAGACGGGCAGGCGGGCACGGGCCGGGCCGGGCCGACATCGGACGGGCTGCGACGGGACGGGCCGGCGGGCACGGGCCCGGCCGCAACGACATCGGACGGGCTGTGGCGGGACGGGCCGGCGGCCGGTGGTGGGCGGGGTGCGGCGGCCAACGGGAGCCGGGCCGAGTTCTTTCGGGCCACGCTGCACCGAGGGGTGCTGACCAGCGGTTCCGCCGATCAGCTGGCGGCTTTGACGGCACGGGCGGCGAAGGCGCCGAGCGCCTGCATCCAGTTCATCGAGGGGGCGCGGCTGCGTCTGTACGGCAGTTGGGGCGTCTCGATGGAATGGGACGACATCACCGACACCGGGCTGGAGAACTCGCTCGGCGGGATCGTGGTCCGGGCCGGCGAGCCTCTCGTCGTCGAGGACGCCGCCGTGGACGAGCGCGTGCCGGCCGGGGTGGCCCGCCGGCACAACGGCGCCTACCTGGGCTATCCGGTGCATGACCGGCTCGGGCTGGTGCTCGGGGTGTGCTGCGCCTACGACCAGCAGCCGCGCCGGTGGACGCCGGAGCAGATGACGGCGGTGGCGGAGGCGGCCGAGGTGGCGACGCTGCTGATCGGCGAGCAGCTGGCCCGGTACGAGCTGGAGCAGCAACACCGGTTCCTGGACGCGGTGCTGGACAGCCTGCACGACGGGGTGACCGCGTGTGACGCCGGGGGCCGGGTGGTGTTCGCGAACGAACGGATGCGCAGCCTCTGGGGTGACTCACCGTTCGAGGACGTCGCCGGGCTGGCCGACGCCTCCGGTGAGCCGCTGCGCCGGGAGGACCTGGGGCTGTTCCGGGCGCTGCGCGGCGAACGGGTCCGCGACGCGCAGATAGCCGCGCAGGGACGCAGCCGCCGGACCCGGTACTTCCTGATGGACGCGCAACCGATCCACGGCCTGGACGGGCGGGTGCTCGGGGCGGTGCAGGCGGTGCAGGACGTGACCCGGCAGCGGCGGGCCGAACGGTTCCGCAGCTGCGAGCTGGCGGTGACGACGGCACTCGCGGAGGCGCCGAGCATCGAGGCGGCCGGCCCACGCGTGCTGGAGGCGGTGGTCGCCACCCTGGACTGGGTGCACGCCGAGCTGTGGATGGTCGACGACGGCACGATCCGGGCGGCGGCCCGGTGGAGCACGCCGGGCTGGCCGTCCGGGATCCCGGTGCCGGAGCGGCTCGCGTACGGGCAGGGCCTGGCCGGCCGCGCCTGGCAGGTGGACAAGCCGCTGTGGATCCGGGACGTGGGCCGCCCGCAGAGCCTGATCTCGCCGGACACCTCGGCGGACCGGCTGCACACCGCCCTGGCCATCCCGGTGCACGACGGGACGGGGCCGATCGGGGTGCTGACGGTGTTCGCCGACGCGGTGGAGGATCCGGAGGACGAGCTGGTCGCGTTGATGTCGGGGATCGCCGCGCATCTGGGACAGTTCGTGGAGCGGCGCCGGGTGGAGGATCTGCAACGGCAGCTGACCCGGAGCAAGAACGAGTATCTGGCGCTGATCGGGCACGAGCTGCGGACCCCGTTGACGTCGATCAGCGCGTACACCGAGCTGCTGCGGGAGGCCGACGAGCCGACCCTGGTACGGGACGGGCCGCGCCTAATCGAGGTGATCGAGCGGAACACCAACCAGCTGCGGGAGATCATCAACGAGCTGCTGGAGCTGTCGGCGCTGGACGCGGGGCATGCGGACGTACGGCGTACCCCGATGGATCTGGCCGCCGTCGTGCGTGAGGTGGTCGACCGGGCCCGTGCCGCGATCGACGGCGCCCCCGTGGTGATCGACGCCGATCTGTCGGGTGAGCTGATCGTGCCGGGCGACCGGGACCGGCTGCGGCACATCGTGGAGAACCTGCTGGGCAGCGCGGTCCGGTTCAGCCCGGACGGCGGCCACGTGGCGGTGTCGCTGCGCAGTACCGGGCGGGCCGCCGAGCTGGCCGTGTCGGATTCGGGCGCCGACGTGCCGTGGGCCGAGCGGGAGCAGATGTTCACCGGCCACTTCCGGACGTCGCGGGGGCACGACCGTACGCTGCCGGGCAGTGGTCTGGGTCTGACGCTGAGCCGGGCAGTGGTGGAGAAGCACCACGGCAGCATCGAGCTGACCGGCGGCGACGCGGGCACCACCGTGCTGGTCCGGCTGCCGTTGGAGACGCCCTAATCGGTGGGGCGGCCGCGGCGCTCGATCTCGCGCAGCACCTCCGGGTCCCACTCCTCCGCTTTCCAGTCGTCGCTGGTGACCAGGGATGGCCGGCCGGCCGGGATCGGCATGTCGAGCAGCCGCCGGACCCGGCCGCGGGTCAGCCGCACACCGGCGATCAGCACGATCAGCCCGCCGAACCGCAGCCCGGTGTTGCCGTGGTCGACGTAGACGGGGAGCACGTAGCTCAGGGTGATCATCAGCAGGGCGAGGAACAGGCTGGTGTAGCCCGCGACACCGGGACCGGCGTCGGTGACCCGGTGCGCGCTGATGATCCAGACGACGGTGGAGACGACCAGCCCGATCAGGCAGACCAGCGCCACGAAGCCGCCGATCATGGCGAGGATCACGAGGAAGCCCATCGCGCCGACGCCGTCCGGGTCGGTGGCGCCGTCGACCAGCGCCTGCGCCCCGGCCACGGCCAGGACCGTGGTGGCCACCGCGCACACCATGTAGATCACGGCGAAACGGATGACCCGGCGGCCGGCCGTCGCGAACGTCTCCAGCTGCCCCTCGTCGACCCGGCCGCATCGGTGCTCGCCGCCGTCCAGAGGCGGCGGCGAGCCGCACTTCTCACAGAACATGGGGTCGATCTTCCCCGATGCCCGTTCGTCAGCGCTTCGGGTGGACCACCGCGGCAGCGCCGCCGCCCCGGCGGACCGGTTCGGCGGTGGCGATGAAGCCGCCACCGCGGGTGAACTCGATGGCCGTGGCCGCCCCGAGCTCGGCGACGTCGGCGGCGAACGTGTGGCCCAGCGGGCTGAGCGCCGCAGCGTACCGGGTGCGGAACGCGGCCTCGGCCTGGATGCCGGCGCTGTTGCGCTGCGAGCCGCGCGGCGCGGCCATCGCCTCCGGCAGGGTCATGCCCAGGTCGATCCGGTTGACCAGCATCTGCAGCACGGTGGTGATGATGGTCGCGCCGCCGGGCGAGCCGAGCGCGAGGAACGGTTTGCCGTCCTTCAGGACGATCGTCGGTGCCATCGAGCTGCGCGGGCGCTTGCCCGGACCGGGCAGGTTGGGGTCGGGCGCGGCGCCCTGGGTGGGCGCGAAGTTGAAGTCGGTCAGCTCGTTGTTGAGGATGAAGCCCCGGCCCGGTACGACCATGGTGTTGCCGCCGGTCGCCTCGATGGTGAAGGTGTATTCGACGATGTTGCCCCAGCGGTCGGCGACGGTCAGGTTGGTGGTGCTCTGCCCCTGTTCGACGGCCCCTCCCGCGGTGGCGGTGGCGCAGCCGGAGCCGTTCAGGTCGCCCGGCAGGACCGGCTTGGTGAGAGCCCGGGTGCGGTCGATCTCACAGGCCCGCTGTTCGGCCCACCGGTCCGAGATCAGCCTCCTCAGGACCGCCCGGTCGGTGTCCGCCCCGACGTACCGGTTCCGGTCGGCGAAGGCGAGCGCCGACGCCTCCAGGTAGTAGTGCAGTCTGTCGGTGGCGGTCGCCGAGGTGGGCAGCCCGGCCTCGATGATGTTGAGCGCCTCGCTGACGGCGGTGCCGCCGCTGGACGGCGTGGACATGCCGTAGACGGTGAACCCGCGGTAGTCGGAGCGGGTCGGGGCCGGGAAGCGCAGCCGGTAGCCGGCCAGGTCGGCCTTGGTGAGAACGCCGGGCCGGATCGGGTACGCCCAGGTGCCCCACGGGTCGGCCGCGACCGGCGGGTGCTGGACGGTCCGCACGATGTCGTCGGCGACCGCGCCCCGGTAGAGGACGTCGGCGCCCTTCTCGGCGATCAGCCGGTACGTGGCCGCCAGGTCGGGGTTGCGCTGGATCGTGCCGACCGCCGGCGGCGCCCCGCCCGGCAGGTAGAGCGCCCGGCTGGAGGTGAACCGGCCGAACGCCGCGGCGTTGTCGGCGACCTGCTGGCGGAACGTGGCGTCGACCTCGAAGCCCTGCTCGGCGACCCGGGCGGCGGGGCGCAACGACGCCGACAGCGAGCGGGTGCCCCAGCGGTCCAGCGCCTCCTCCCAGGTGGCCAGGGTGCCGGGCGTGCCCGCGGAGAGCCCGCTGACCCGGGCCTCGTTGAAGTCGTACGGCAGCCCGTCCGCCGGGTCGATGAAGTACTTCTCGGTGGCGGTGGACGGCGCGGTCTCCCGCCCGTCGATCGTCGAGACGGTCCGTTTCCGGGCGTCGTAGTGGACGAAGAAGCCGCCGCCGCCGATGCCGGCCGAGAACGGCTCGGTGACGCCGAGCGTGGCGGCGGCGGCGACCGCGGCGTCGACCGCGTTGCCGCCGCGCCGCAGCACGTCGAGGCCGACCGCGGTGGCGGTGGCGTCGACGGTGGCGACCGCGCCGCCGTAGCCGACGGCGGTGGGCGTCTTGACCGGCGTCGCACCACCTGCCTGGGCCGGTGGGGACGTGACCACGAACCCCAGGGTGGTCAGGGACAGCGCTGTCAGCGCGGGCAGGATCCGCATCGGTCCTCCAGATTGGACAACGTCGGCCATCTATTCCTGCCTACCGGGGATCGGCTTCGGGCACAACAGATCAGCTCAGGAGGATCATTCAGAACGGATGAGGCCACGGCACTGAGCTGCGGCCCCTGCAACTCGATGTGGGTTCTGAATGACCCTCCACCCCTCATCCGACACCGAACGGTTTCGGCTCGATCGCCGGGCAGGACGCGCCGGACGCGGGCATGGTCAGCCCGATCAGGTAACGATCGACCGCGCCGCTGACGCACGGGCTGTGCGTGTACGCCACATGCCCCCACCCCTGGTAGGTGAGCAGCCGGGCGACCGGGCCGAGTTGCCGGGTGACCTGCTGCGCCCAGACGTACGCGGTGGCCGGGTCGTAGCGGGAGTTGACCACGAGCACCGGCCCGGTGGCGGGCGGGATCGGCCGTTGCGGGTTGACCGGGGCGGTGCGGCCGAGGCAGCCGGTCATCGCGGTGAGCGCGAGCGGCGACACGCGCATCTGCGGCGCCCGTACGGCGAGCGCGCGCATCCGGGCCTGGTAGCCGGTGAAGTCGTTCACCGGCAGCGACCAGTCCTGGCACATGACGGCCCCGAAACTGTGCGGGGTGAGGTCGGTGGACTCCAGGACGGGTGAGCGGGGCGCGGGCGCGGGTGTGGACGGTCGCGGCTCGTACGCCTCTTTCAGGTAGTGGGCGAACGAGTACCACTGCGGGTCGTAGAACGCGCTGAACGCCGCGGAGACGAGTTGCCAGACGCCGATCCGGCTCGGCGGGTCGTACGGGTCGATCAGCTGTCCGGCCGTGGCCCGCCGCATCAGCACGGCCCAGATCTGTTTGATGTCGCGGCCGCGCAGCACGCACCTGCTGTCCCGGGCGCACCAGGACACGAACTGGTCGAAGGCGGCCTGCACGGCTTCCGCGGTCTGGGTGAGGAAGGCGTCCACCCCGGCGCTGTGGTCCATCACGCTGTCCAGCACCAGGGCGCGCAGCCGTTCCGGGTAGCGCTCGGCGTAGAGCAGGCCGATCAGGCTGCCGTAGGAGGCGCCGTAGAAGCTGACCCGTTGCTCGCCGAGGGCGATCCGGACGGCCTCCATGTCGCGGACCACGCTGATCGTGTCGGCGTGCCGGTAGACCGCGCCGCTGCGGGCGGCGCAGTCGGCGGCCAGCCGGCGGTTGTAGTCGCCGGCCCGCTGGAAGTCGGCCTCGGTGTGGAACAGCGGCACCGGTTTCTGGTCGACGAGGTTCTGGTCGCAGAGGATCGGTGCGCTGCGGCCGGCGCCGCGCGGGTCGATGCCGACGATGTCGAAGCGGCGGCGCACGTCGGCGCCGAAGTATTCGTGGTCGAGGGCCATGTTGACGGCCGAGACGCCGGGGCCGCCCGGATTGACGACGAGTGTCCCGAGCCGGGCGGCGCGGTCGCCGGCCGGGCGGCGGGCCAGGGTGATGTCGAGGCCGGGGCCGAGCGGCGCGGACCAGTCGAGCGGGACCCGCATGGTGCCGCACTGCACCTTCTCGTCTTCGGGGCAGGGTTCCCAGGCGATCGGCGACAGCGGGGCGAGGAGGTGGATCCGGGGCGGCGCGCTCAGTGCCCGGTCCGCGCGGGCCGGTGGTGGGGCGTACCCCAGAAGGGTCGTGAGGGTGAGGATCGCGGCCGTGACCGGCCGTGTCAAAGCTCGCAAAACCCAGACTCCGCCCTGCGCGGCCCCGGCACCGCGCGGCCCCATCTTCGGCCGGATCGACCCGGCCGATCCGGCAAACACCGTCATTTACCGCAGATAGGTCACATGTCGGCGAGCCGTCGCGGGCTCGGCGTGGCAGGGTTGAGGAATGGCATTGATCCGTCGTGCCCTCGCGGCGAGCAGCGTTGCCGTTCTGACCGCCTGCTCCTCCGGCGGGGAGGCGGCTCCACCCACGGTGGCGCCGGTGCCGGCCGTCTCGGGAGCCCCGGCGCCGTCGGTGACCGCACCGAGGACGCCCGATCTCGGCAGGCCGGAGACCGTCGCCACCGGCCTGGACGTGCCGTGGGGTCTGGCGTTCCTGCCGGACGGCAGCGCCCTGGTGGCCGAGCGCGACAGCGGCCGCATCCTGCGGGTGGAGCCGGGCCGCGAGCCCACCGAGCTGCGGCGGCTCGCGGCGGTCGACGCCGGCGGTGAGGGTGGCCTGCTCGGGCTCGCGGTCAAGGACGACTGGGTGTATGCGTATTACACGGCCGCCGACGACAACCGGATCGCCCGGTTCAAACGGTCCGGCGGCGAGCCGGAGGTGATCTTCGACGGGATCGCGAAGGCGGGCAACCACAACGGCGGGCGGATCGCGTTCGGCCCGGACGGGATGCTCTACGTCGGCACCGGGGACGCGGGTGAGCGTTCCCGCTCACAGGACCGCGACGACCCGGCCGGCAAGATCCTGCGGCTCACTCCGGAGGGCGACCCGGCGCCCGGCAACCCGTGGTCCGGCTCGCCGGTCTGGAGCCTGGGCCACCGCAACGTGCAGGGCCTGGCCTGGGACTCACGCGGCCGGATGTACGGCATCGAGTTCGGGCAGAACCAGTGGGACGAGGTCAACCTCATCGAGGCCGGGAAGAACTACGGCTGGCCCGAGGTGGAGGGCCGCGGCGGCGACGACCGGTTCGCGAACCCGATCGTCCAGTGGGGCACGGACGACGCCTCGCCGAGCGGAGCGGCCGTCGCCGGCGACACCCTCTACGTCGCCGCGCTGAGAGGCGAACGACTGTGGACGGTGCCGCTCGGCGGCGGCTCGACGAAGGCGGAGTTCACCGGGAAGTACGGCCGCTTGCGTACGGTCGCCGCGGCGCCCGACGGTTCGCTGTGGTTGACCACCTCGAACACCGACGGCCGCGGCGACACACGTGACGGGGACGACCGGATTCTGCGCTTTCCGGCCCGCTGAACGGTCAGCGGACCGGGGGCAATGACGGCAGCGCCGAGATCGCGGTGGCGTACTGGGCGATCTGCCGGTTGTTGGGGACCACGCCGTAAACCCGGAGCTGGTCCTCGATGGCCCGCTTGACGGTGTCCTCGGACTGGCCGCGATGCGTCTGCATCACCTTGTTGACGACGTAATCGACACGGAGTTGCACCTGCCAGCCCACCGGCCGGCGGCTCGCCGAACCGGCGAGGCTGCTTATTGAGGCGAGGGGTTCCATGCCCGGGTTATCGGACGCACGGGTATCCGTCTTGAAGATATGGGGACCCCGTACACCGGGACCGCAACCCGGGCACACCTTCCCCGCCATCAGGCCTCGCGGTCGTCGTCCGCCTCCAGCGGGGGCGGCGGGTTCAGCCGCAGCCACAGCAGCATCAGCAGGCCGAAGACCAGCATGCCGAGACCCATCCACAGATTGATCCGTACGCCCTGCGCCTTCTCCAGCTCGGAAGGGCCGTCGAAGACCCCGATCAGGGTGACGATCACCCCGTAGAGCACGAACAGGCCGCCGATCACCCGTCGTACGTCGAAGAGTCTTGCCATCGTTCGTGCCTCCTCACCAGACCGGGATGTACAGGACGACCGCCAGGACGACCGCGATCACGCCGAGCAGCACCGGGTTGCGCCACCACACCCGGTCCTCGACGATGTCGCCGGCGGCCGTGCCGTAGACCAGGCCGCGCAGTTCGTCGTCGCTCTTGCCCGGGGTGAACGGGGTGATCAGCGCGGCCACCACGACCGCCGTCACGAAGGCCAGGCCGGCACCCCAGAAGCTCTGCTCCAGGTCGGAGTTGAAGTGCAGCACCTCGGTCAGGTGCAGGATGTAGAGCGTGAACGCGGCCAGGAAGCCGAGCAGCAGCGACCAGAACCCGGCCCACGCCGACATCCGCTTCCAGAACATGCCGACGATGAAAGTGGCGAAAAGGGGCGCATTGAACAATGAGAACAAAGCCTGAATATAGTTCATGATGTTGTCGAAACCGGCCGCGATGAACGCCGTGCCGATACCGACCACGATCCCGCCGACCGTGGCGATCCGGCCCACCCGCACGTAGTAGGCGTCGTCCCGGCCCTTCCGGACGTACGTCTGCCAGATGTCGTAGGTGAAGACCGTGTTGAAGCCGCTCACGTTCGCCGCCATGCCGGCCATGAACGACGCCACCAGGCCGGTCACCGCCACCCCGAGCACCCCGTTGGGCAGCAGGTCCCGCATCAGCAGCGGAATCGCGTAGTTGTACGCCTTCCCGCTCGCCTCGTCACCCAGCCCCTGCACGGTGACCAGGGCGATCAGGCCGGGAATCACGGTGACGGCCGGGATCAACAGCTTCGGGAAGGCGCCGATGATCGGGGTACGCCGGGCCGCGCTCATGTCCTTGGCGCTCAGCGCCCGCTGCACCTCGGCGAAGTTCGTCGTCCAGTAACCGAACGACAGCACGAACCCGAGCCCGAAGACGATGCCGATCCAGCTCGCGCCCAGCGGGTTCTCCGTGCCGCCGGTGTTCGACCAGGTGTGCAGGCCGGCCTCGCCGAGCGGGGTCTGCCGAACCTTCTCGAACAGGCCGTCGATGCCGCCGACCTTGACCAGTCCGATGATCGTGATCGGCAGCAGGCCCGCGATGATCACGAAGAACTGGAGCACCTCGTTGTAGATGGCCGAGGACAGCCCGCCGAGCGTGATGTAGGCCAGCACGATGAAGGCCCCGATCACGATCGACGTCCAGAGCGGCCAGCCGAGCAGTGCCTGGAGGATCAGCGCGAGAGCGAAGAGGTTGACGCCGGCGATCAGCACCTGCGCCACCGCGAAACTGACCGCGTTGAACAGGTGGGTCGGCCGGTTGAAGCGCAACCGGAGGAACTCGGGGACGCTGCGCACCTTGGAGCCGTAGTAGAACGGCATCATCACGATGCCGAGGAACACCATGGCCGGCACCGCGCCGATCCAGTAGTAGTGCAGCGTCATGAGGCCGTACTGGGCGCCGTTCGCGGCCATGCCGACGATCTCCAGAGCGCCCAGGTTGGCCGAGATGAAGGCCAGACCGGTCACCCAGGCGGGCATCGACCGGCCGGAGAGGAAGAAGTCCGCGCTGGTGCGGATCGCCCGCCGGGCCGCGAACCCGACCCCCAGCACGGTGACGAAATAGACCGCCAGAATCAGATAGTCGACGACACCCACGTCGAGTCGAAGTCCGGCCACGGGCCACCTCCTGCGCATGTGGCCCGCGGACTACCCGGATCGATGAACTTTCACACCCTCGTCACAGGGCGGCAATCGCCTCCGGCGTCACCTCGGTGATCGACCCGACCACCAGACGTGCTCCGGCCAGCGCGTCCTCAGCCGGCGGATAGACGCCGTGCGGGACGGCGATCACGGTGAGCCCGGCCGCCACGGCCGAACGCAGACCGTTGCTGGAGTCCTCCACGGCGGCGCAGACCTCCGGGGTGAGGCCAAGCTTGCCGACCGCGGTGAGATAGACGTCCGGCGCCGGCTTGCCACGCGGCACCTCCTCGGTGGACAGGGTCACCTCGAAGGCCCCGGTCAGCCCGGCGGTCTCCAGCACCTGGTCGATCAGGATCCGCGCCGAGGAACTGGCCAGGGCGAGCCGGTAGCGGGCGCCGAGCGCCCGGACCGTCTCCACGGATCCGGGAATCAACGGCAGGGCTTGCCGGTAACGCGCGGCCATCCGGTCCAAGACGTCCACGGCGACCTCGGCGGCGGTACGCGGAACGCCCACCTCGTCGGCCAGGTGCGCCGACCACTCCCCGGTGCTCATACCCATCATCCGGTCCTGACTGTCCGGCAGGAACTCCCGTCCGTGCTCGGCCACGTAGCCGCGCCGGACCTCCTCCCAGACCCCCTCGGTGTCGATGATGACCCCGTCCAAGTCGAAGACGACCGCCTGAATGCCGTTCGAAACCCCTGTCACATCGATCACCCTACCCCGCCCCTCCTGTACGCACGGTCACCATCCCGCGACACCGGAGCCGGATCGGCCCGGGCAGATGATCACCATCAACCGATAGGCCGGGGTGCAGGCGGGTTGCCGCCGGGTAGCTTCGAGCACATCCTTGACGCCGAGCAGGGGAGCCGTCCCGCATGCCGATGCCGAATCCCCCGATGTCACCCTCCGTAAGCGTCGTTGTTGTGGGCGTCTCCGTGGAGCGGCTCGTGCCGCTGCTCGGCGCGCTACCGCCGGTGCACGAGGTGATCGTGGTGGCCGGGCCCGGCGAGGACATGGTCCCCGGGCTGCCCCGGGCCGCCCGGACGATCCGCCAGACCCGGTCCGGGCCGGGCAACGCGCTCGCCTGCGGGGTCGCGGCGGCCACCGGCGACGTGATCGTGACGCTACCCGGCGACGGTTCGGCCGACCCGGCCGAGCTGCCCCGCCTGGTCGAGGCGCTGCGTGCCGGCGCCGACGTCGCGGAAGGCGCCCGCACCCCGGCCCGGTACGCCGACCTGATCGTGCTCTGGTTCATGAGCATCCTGCTCGGCTGCCGCCCGTCCGACCCCGGCTCCGGTTTCCGGGCGTTCCGGCGCGACCGGGCCGGCCGGCTGGGCCTGCCCCGGGTGGCCGGCACCGACCCGGCGACCGGCGACGGCCCGGACGGCGAACCGCTGCTCACCATCCGGGCCCGGGCGGCCGGTCTGCGCGTGACCGAGGTGCCCGTCGCCCGCCCGCCCGGCTTCGCGGGGACACCGCTGCTCACCGGGCTGTCCGCGGTGATCCGGGAGTTCCTGGCCCGCCGCCGTGCCGCGCGGACCGCCACGGCGGAGAGCATCGTGGTGCTCACCGGCGGACCGGCCAGCCCGGCGCCGCCGCCGATCATGGTGGGCCCGGAGTTGAACGCCGCCCGGCGCCCCACCATCGACCGGCTGCCCCACACCACGGACCCGCTGCGCTGGCCGGCGCCGAACCCGGCCGCCGCCGAGCATCTCAACCATCCGAACAGCTCCGGCCTCGGTTTTCCGGACCGGCGCCGCGGGGAACGCCGCGGCCCGGACCGCCGCCGCAACGACACGTCCGTCGACCGCCGGATCGGGCCCGGCCCGCTGCCACCGCCCGCCCGCCCGGCCGGGGAGGTCCCGACCCGGCGGCGCTGGCGGGACAACCAGGGCGGCGCCGACACCGCCGGGCGGCTGCGCCCGCAGGGTCGCCCCAACCTGCGCGTCATCAACGGCGAGGGCGGCGGCTCCGGAGGCGGCCGCGGCCACCTCCGCTCGGTGTGACGATCCGCCCCGAGCACGTAGTCGCGGCAGGATCCGCTCGGGGTGACGGACCGCCCGGTCTCAGCCCCGGGCGCGCAGTTGCGGCAGGATCTGCTCGGAGTAGAGCCGCAGGAACCGCTCCTGGTCCGGGCCGGGCGCGTGGAACACCAGGTGTTTGAAGCCCATGTCCAGGTACTCGGCGACCTTCGCGGCGTGCTCGGCCGGATCGGACGAGACGATCCAGCGGGTCGCGGTCCGCTCGACCGGCAGGGCGTCGGCGAGCCGCTGCATCTCGACCGGGTCCTCGACGCCGGTCTTCTCCTCCGGGGAGAGCGCCAGCGCACCCCAGTAGTGGGTGTCGTTGCGGGCCCGCTCGATGTCGTCGTCGAAGGAGACCTTGACCTCGATCAGCAGATCCAGGTCGTCGATCTTGCGACCGGCCTTCTCGGCGCCTTCGGTGACGGCCGGCAGCAGCGTGTCGGTGTAGAGGGCGTGGCCCTTGCCGCTGGTGGTGATGAACCCGTCCGCGATCCGCCCGGCCAGCCGGGTGGCGGCCGGCCCGGAGGCGCCGATGTAGATCGGCACCGGGGTCTCCGGCTTGTCGTAGATGGTGGCGTTCTCCGTCTTGTAGAACTGGCCCTCGTAGGTGACCCGGTCCTCGGCCCACAGCTTCTGGATGAGCAGGACCGCCTCCTTGAGCCGGGCGAACCGCTCCTTGCCGTCCGGCCACCGGGTGCCGAGCAGCACCTCGTTGAGCGACTCGCCGGAACCGACGCCGAGGATCGCGCGGCCCGGAGCCAGGCAGCCGAGGGTGGCGAAGGCCTGCGCCACCACGGCCGGGTGGTAACGGAACGTCGGCGTGAGCACGCTGGTGCCGATCAGCACCCGCTCGGTACGCGCCGCGAGCGCCCCCAGCCAGGGCAGAGCCGCCGGAGCGTGGCCGCCGTCGTGCCGCCACGGTTGCAGATGATCGCTGACGAAGACCGAGTCGAACCCGAGCTCCTCCGCCAGAATGCCGTACTTGAGCAGCTCAGCCGGCGCGAACTGCTCCGCCGACGCCTTGTAGCCGAAGCGAATCATCATCGAAGCCTAACCGCGGTGGCCCCCGTGGTCCGGCCGGCTCTCAGCGCTGTCCCACGGGCTGTGGGACAGCGCTCGGAGCCGGCCCGGCCGTCCCTCGGCGTTGTCCCACACACCGCGAGAGAACACTGAGAGCCGGCCGGGTTCTGGGGCCGGTCATCCGGCGGCGCGGTATGCCTTCCCCGCCGCGGTGGGGCTGTCGCCGTCGGTGTAGAGCCCGAAATCGACGCTGTCACCGACGGCCGGCAGACCGAACCAGGCGTACCGCTCGACGTACCGCCGCTTCTCCAGGCCCGCGGTGGCGCCCCGGATGAACCGGACCTTCTGCGCGTCACTGGGGTAGCGCGGCGAGCCGCCGAAGTTGATCAGGCCGAACTCGGTGATCCAGACCGGCTTCCCGTACCGCTTGTGGACGGCGTCGACGTAACCGAGGAACTGGTTCACCGACGCGGCGCTGAAGTCGGAGCCGTACCAGTGCAGGGCGATCGCGTCGACCCGCAACCCCTTGGCCTCGGCGCCGGTCAGGAACCGGTCGAGCCAGCCGCCGGCCTTGTCGCCGCCGAACGCCACCGCCGGGCTGACCAGTCTCATCCCGGTCGCCTCCAGTTCGGGCCAGGCGGCCAGCGCGGCCTCGACGGTCATGTTGGACTGCTCGGCCAGATCCGGCTCGTTGAAGCCGAGCAGCACGTCGCCCTCGGACTTCGCCTGTCTCAGGGTGGCGTCGGTGACGTTCGCGGCACCCCAGATCATCGGCACGAACTCGACGCCGGCCGGGCCGGGCACCTGGTCGTCGTTCGGCCCCCAGTCGTAGTACCAGCCCGCGCCGACGTCCTTGAGCGCCCCCTTCGACCCGGCGAACCGCCACACGGCGGCGCCCTTCTTGGCCGATCGCACGGCGGGCACGGCGGTCACCTTCCGCGACGGCGACGGCGCCTTCGTGGTGGGCGCGGCCGACGGGGAGAACGACGGTGACGGGGCGGGCGCGGCCGGCGTCGTGGAGACCCCGGGCGCGGCGACGACCGCCGCGGGGGTGGGCGGCTTCGCCGGTTCCCGGTACGCGTACGCAAGCGCGCCCCCGCCCGTCACCAGTCCGGCGGCGAGCACCCCCACCAGCGCTTTCTGGGCCACGGCGCCGCCGACCTTCACCGCCGCCGTCGCGTTCGTGGCGGGCGTACCCGTACCGGTAAGGGTGTTGATCTGGATCTTGCCGAAGGCGGAGCCGAGGCCGGCCGGCAGCGGCACCAGCGCCATGCCCGCCAGGAGCCGCTCGGCCTCGACCAGGTTCTGCCAGGCGGGCGCGCACTGACGGCAGTCGCGGGTGTGCCGGGCGATGCGCTTGCGCCAGAGCGCGTTCGGACGCCCGTCCCAGCCGGTGAGCGTGGCGGACAGCTCCGGGCAGCGGGGTGGGTGCAGCGCCCGGACCACCGCGCGGGCGGTCTCCAGCTGGCCCTTCATCCGCTGGATCCGGACCGCGGCGTGCTGGCGGCCCAGACCGGTGGCGTCGACGATCTCGTCGCGGGTGAGTTCGCCGGAGGCCTCCAGCCACCACAGCGAGAGCAGCTCCCGGTTCTCCTCGTCCAGCCAGCGGGTGGCCTCGGCGGTCTCCCGGCGCTGGCCGGACAGTTCGAGCCGGGTGATCGCCAGGTCGGTGAAGTCGGCGCCCGGGTCGCGCAGCTCCGGATCGAGCTCGACGGCCGGCGGCCGGCCCCGGAAACGTTCCCGCACCTGGCGCACGGTGATCGCGACCAGCCACGAGCGGAACGCCGCCGGGTCGCGCAGCTCGCCGAGATTGCGCAGCACCCGGATCATGACCTCCTGCACCACGTCGTCGACGTCGGCGTGCCCCTCCAGGGCCCGGCCCACGATGGTGTAGACCAGCGGCAGATAACCGGAGACCAGACGGTCGACCGCGGCCGGATCGCCCGCGCGCGCGGCCGCCACGATCGCGATGCCGGGTTGTCGTGTCATGTCAGTTCCTGCCCTCCTGGCACGGTCGCACCGGTGAGGGAGACGGGCGCGGGGTCCATGGATAACACGTTTCCGCGCGGTGATCACCGTCCGGCCGTGGTTAACCGGACGGCGGATCGGGCACAGGGACGCCATGCGAATGTCGGTCCGGCTCAATCTGCCCCGCGAGGTGGACAGTGTTCCGGCCGTACGCAGGCTGTTGCGTTGCGCCCTGACGATCCTGCGAGTGGATCGCCAGGCCGGCACGGATCTGGAGATCGCCCTCACCGAGGCGTGCGCCAACGTGGTGAAGCACGCCTCCGGGGCGGAGAGTTTCGAGGTGCGCCTCGACGTGGGTCAGGATCGGTGCTCCATCGATGTCGTCGACGACGGCACCGGTTTCGATCCCGTGGCGGACACCGCTGTCTCACCCATGAGCGAGCGGGGCCGTGGCTTGTTCCTGATCCGGGCGCTGGGCGAGAACGTTCGCATGCAGTCGAGCCCGCGTACCGGAAGCCTGATCCATTTCGAGAAGTCCTTCGCCTGAGCAACGAGGTCGCGCCGGACCACCTGAGGAGGGGTGGCTCCGGCGCGAATTGCTTGCCGTATAACAAATACCTGTCGTTGTGCCCGGCCGACGTGACGTGGAGAGGAGTCCGGCATGTCCGATCAACCGGCGCCCCTCGGATCGGTGCTGCGAGCCGCTCCGCCCGACCGGCTGCCCGAGGTGGCCGCCGAGCACCTGCGCCGCCATTTCGCCGCCGACACCGTCGAGGTGCTGCTCCCCGACCTCACCTTCACCCGGCTGCACCCGCTGCTCGGCCAGGAGGACCGGCCCGACGCCGCGGCCTTCCGCTGCTTCGGCAGCCAGCGCCCCGGCGCCGAACGGGTCAACGGCGGACCGGTCCGCCTGTACCTGCCGCTGAGCTGCTGGGGTGAACGCCTCGGGGTGCTCCGCGTCGACCTGCCCGACCACCTCGACGACGACCTCCGCGAACGGCTCGACGCCGACGCCGACGACCTCGCCACCGCGTTGCGCGCCGTCGCCACCACCACCGACCGCTACCGGCGGGCCCAGCGGCGGGCCCGGCTCACCATGGCCGCCGAACTCCAGTGGGACCTGCTGCCCGGACGGTCGCTCGGCGACGACCGGTTCCTCATCGCGGGGCAACTGGAACCGGCGTACGACGTCCGCGGCGACCACTTCGACTGGGCCGTCGAGGGCGACAAGCTGACCGTCACGGTCCTCAACGGCTGCGGCGACGGGATGGAAGCCGCCCTGCTCACCTCGCTGGCGGTCAACGCCATGCGCAACGCCCGCCGGTGCGGCGCCGACATCATCGAGCAGGCCGAGCTGGCCTCCGACGCGGTGCACTCCCGGTACGGCGGCGCCCTGCACGCCGCCACCCTGCTCCTGGAGATCGACCTGGTCGGCGGCGGGGTGGCCGCGGTCGACGCCGGCTCGCCGCACTGCCTGATCGCCCGCAACGGTGAGACCGAGAAGGTCCCGCTCGAGGAGCAACTGCCGCTCGGCATGTTCGCCGAGGCGCACTACGAGATCCAGCGTTTCCGGCTGGAGCCGGGCGACCGGATGCTCGTGATCAGCGACGGCGTGCACGCCGCCGCGCCCGGCGGGCTCCCCCACTACGGCGAGTCGGCCCTGTTCAGCACGATTCGCCGGACACGGTTGCAGCCCGCCACCGAGGCGGTGGGTACGGTGATGAGGGGCCTGCGCGACTATCACGCCGGTGCCGAGCCGGAGGACGACGCCGTGACCGTCTGCCTGGATTGGCGACGCTGATACTTTCTCGGCTTCGAGGGTTTGAACGCTCCCCCGGCGGGAATACGTGTAGGTTCACGGGTCCGCGACCGGCGATGACGGGGAAACGGAATGGATCACGCCACCGAGGTCGCCGCGGCTGTCGAGTCGTCGGCGGAGTCGCTGGTCGCCGTCCTCGAACGAGCCCGGCTGGCCCAGCAGCCCACCGTCCCGCCCGCCCAACTGCGGGTCCTCACCATCATCGCCGACAACCGGCACACCAACATGAGCCGGCTCGCCGAGGCCCTCGATGTGGTGCCGTCCTCCGCGAGCCGCCTCTGCGACCGGCTGGAGGCCACCGGCCTGCTGCGCCGGGTCGCCGACCCGCGGGACCGTCGCGAGGTGCGGCTGCTGCTCACCTCCGCGGCCCGGCGTCTGCTGACCGACCTGCGAGAGCGCCGGCAGGCCGCACTGGCCGAGGTGCTGCAACGGATGCCCGCGGCCGCCCGGGAGGACCTGCTGAGCGCCCTCCGGGCGTTCGAGACGGCGGCCGCCGAGACGTCCCGCCCGGAGGAGCGACCGGGAGCCACCCGGCAGACCGCCTAGGTTTTAGGCTTCGGCCATGCGAATCGGCATCGTCATCCTTCCCGACCGGCGCTGGGCCGACGCGAGCCGGCGCTGGCGGCTCGCCGAGGAGTTCGGCTTCGACCACGCGTGGACGTACGACCACCTCGGCTGGCGGGACCTGGCCGACGGCCCGTGGTTCGACGCCGTGCCGACCCTGACCGCGGCCGCGACGGTCACCTCCCGGATCCGTCTCGGGACCTATGTCGCCTCGCCGAACTTCCGCCACCCGGTGCACTTCGCCCGGGAGGTCACCGCCCTGGACGACATCTCCGGGGGACGGCTCGTCCTGGGTCTGGGCGCCGGCGGCACCGGCTTCGACTCGGCGGTGCTCGGCGCTCCGGAACTCACCCCGCGCGCCCGGGTGGACCGTTTCACCGAATTCCTGGAACTCCTCGACGGCATCCTGCGACAGCCGTCGACCACCTGGTCCGGTTCCTGGTATTCGGCGGTCGGTGCGCGCAACCATCCGGGCCCGGTGCAGCAGCCGCGGCCGCCGTTCGTGGTCGCCGCCAACGGCCCGCGGGCCCTGCGTCTCGCCGCCCGTCACGGCGACGGCTGGGTCACGACCGGCCCGCAGGTGGACAGCGCCGAGGAATGGTGGCGTGCGGTGACCGAGATCCGGGACCGTTTCCACGCGACCCTGGAGGCCGCCGGCCGTCCGCTGGACTCGGTGGACCGTTACCTGAACCTGGACTCGTCCCCGGTCTACTCGATGAGCAGCGTGGACGCCTTCACCGACGCGGCCGGCCGGGCCGGGGAGCTGGGATTCACCGACGTGATCACGCATTGGCCCCGGGAGTCCAGCTGGTACGCGGGCGACGAGAAGGTGCTGGAGGCGGTGGCCGCCGAGCTGCCCCGTCTCACTGATCGGTAAAACGCCGCCCCATTCGGACAGATTGCGTTTCGCCGAAGATCGAGTGGGATTTATCACGATCGCCGGCGGGCGGTCCGTTTACCGCCTGTTATCGCCGGCTCCACGCACCGAGATCAGCCGCGTTGCCGACGGCCAGGACACAGTCACCCACCGTGCCGGCGTCCTGCCGCCGACACGGTGGGAACCGTCCGGAATCAGCGCCCGTGCGCCGCCCGGTACGCGTTGCTGACCTCCTGCGGAATGCGGCCCCGCTCGGAGATTTTGCGCCCGTTCCGGATCGCCCACTCACGGATCAGCCGGTTCTCGTCACGGGAACCGGCGGTGCGGGCCGGGGCGGCGCCACGCGACGGGATACGCCCCGACGTGGTGCGGCCCAGGCGGGTGCCCGCGGAGATGAACGGGTCCAGCGCCTTGCGGAGCTTTCCGGCATTGGCCTCGGAAAGGTCGATCGTGTAGCTGACGCCGTCGAGACTGAACTCCACCGTCCGATCCGCCTTCTTGCCGTCCAGATCGTCGATCAGGGTGGTGATTACCTGCCGCGCCATAACGACTCCCGAGAAAAATAAATCAACCGCGCCCAGTAGAGGCATATTCGCGACGGTGGAGGCCGCCGTCGACGACCTACGCTGAGTGACCCTCAAGGTGGGTCGCGAATAAGCCTCAGTCTGGCGCGCGAGTGCCTTGCCGCGCAACTCCCCACCGCGATCCGGCAATTCTTTCGGCCCGGTTATCGGAATGGAACCTGGGAAATGGAGCAGAATCCGGTAAAGCCCGGTTGACCGGAGCCCGGCGTCCCACGTTAGGGTCTGCGCCATGCAGGACGAGCAGGCCGCCTGGCGGGAGCAGCAGCGCCGGGCCGTTGCGATCCGCGCCGCCGCCCTCGAAGCGGACCGGACCGCGGAGGCACGGCAGGCCACCGCGCTGCTCGACGACTTCGTGCGCCGTGCCGCCGACGCCGGGCTGGCCCCGCACACGCTGGCCGCACGCAGTCTCGACGGCCGGTCCACGTACCGGACCCGCATCCGCGGGTGGTACCTGAAATCGGATCGTTCGGTGGCCGTCGGCGACGACGGGGAGTATTACGTGCTCACTGTGACGCCGTCGCTGCGGGCCCGGTTCGCTGGCGCCGAACTGTCGCCCAGCATGCCGCGGCTGATCGTCGGCGCGGGCGGACGGGACGGCGAGTCCATTCCCCTCGCGACCCTCCTCGACCGTCGGTTGACGGCCGGGGACGTCTGGCCGTGAAACCGCTCGTCGCGGCGTGCGCCGCTGTGCTGCTGCTACTCACACCCGTTCCCGCCGCCGCCTCGGCCCGGATTCCCACCGCCGCCTCGGCGCGGATTCCCACCGCCGCCTCGGCGCGGGAGGCCGCCGCCTCGGCGCGGGCCGAGATCCCCTGCCCCAAGCCGAAGGTCGCCAAGCCGAGCGCCCCACCCCGGCCCACCCCGCCGGCCGAGGTGGCCGAGGACATGCGAGTCGGCGGCGACGCCCTCGCCACGCACGGCCTCGTCGTGCCGGAGAACAGCCCGAAGCCGCCGTCACTGACCGCGACCACCTGGCTGGTGGCCGACCTGGACACCGGCGAGGTGCTCGGCGCCTGCGGCCCGCACGTGTACCAGACCCCGGCCAGCGTGCAGAAGATGCTGCTCGCCGCGACCGCGATCGATCAGCTCGACCCGGCTCAGCGGATCACCGTGACCCACGGCGACCTGGACATCGAGCCCGGCAGCTCGGCGGTCGGTCTGGTCGTCGGCGGGCAGTACACGATCGCGACCCTCTGGCTCGGGCTGCTGCTCAACTCGGGCAACGACGCGGCCAACGCCCTCGCCCGGCTGGCCGGCGGCGGCGGCAAGGACGGCCTCGCCACGACGGTCACCGCCATGAACGCCAAGGCCGCCACGCTCGGCGCCCGCCAGACGCACGCGGTCACGCCCTCCGGGCTGGACGGCAAAGGGCAGTTCACCAGCGCGTACGATCTGGCCCTCATCGCCCGGGTGTGTTTCGCGAGTCAGGACTTCCGGAAATACGCGCTGACCCGGACGGCACGGATGCCGGCGCAGAAGAAGCCCAAGGTGGGCGGCTTCCAGTTCCAGAACGAGAACAAGCTGATCTACAACTACCCGGGCGCGCTCGGCGGGAAGACCGGGTTCACCACGCTGGCCCGGCACAGCTACGTCGGTGCGGCCACCCGCGACGGCCGCACCCTGGTGGCCACCCTGCTCGGTGCCGAGGCCCGACCGATCCGCGGCTGGGAACAGGGCGCCAAGCTGCTCGACTGGGGGTTCTCCCTGCCGGCCGGATCATCGGTGGGCAAGCTGGTCACACCCGAGGAGGTCGCGGCCGCGGCCGCCTCCACCGCGGCCAAGACCGAACAGACCACGGTCGCCGGTGGGAGCGCCAGCAACCAACGGCCGTCGGCGCCGGCCGGACTGACCGTGGCGGCGGCCGCGTCGGTGGCGGCGCTGCTCACCGTGACACCGCTGCTGCTTCTGCTGACCGTACGCCGGCGGCGGCGACTCACCCGATCGTCAACTACCCGCCCATGAATGAATGGGCGGGCTTGTGGGTCTCTTCCTCGCTGGCGGCGAGGTCAGGCCACGTGTGGCGGATTGACTGCCGCCCAGTCCTCGGCACCGCGCTGGGCGATGTTGAGGGCCGCATTGTGATCGGCGTGGGCAACGACCCCGCACGATCTACAGGTGAAGGTTTCCTGGTCGATGCGGCTCCGCTTGTCGCGGTGTCCGCACCGGTTGCAGGTTTGGGAGGTGTACCGGGGGTCGACTTCGACCACCGGTACACCGGCCCGGCGGGCCTTGTACTTGAGGTAATCGCCGAGCTGATGGAACGACCACGAGGAGAGCGTGACCCGTTGGGGCTTTCTCAGCCGGACCCGGTCGCGGATGCCCGTTAGTTTCTCGACGGCGATTCCGCGTCCGGTGCGTGCAGCCTCGGTCACGATGGTCTTGGCGATGACGTGGTTGATGTTCGCGGCGTGCCGCGCTTCCTTCTTGCGGCGGCGGGCCAGCAGCCGTTTCGCGGACTGGGTGCCCTTGGCCTGCAACCGCTGCCGCAACCGTTGCTGACGGCGGCGGTAGCCGTTGAGTTTGGTTCCAGCGTGCCGGTTGCCGTCGGAGTCGTAGGCGATGTTGGCGATGCCCATGTCCACGCCGAGGAACCCGGCCGGGTCGATCAGTTCGGGTTCGGCGACTTCGACGCATGCGTACAGCAACCACATGCCGTCGCGGTGTACCACGTCGGACTCACCGACCGGCAAGGTGGCCACGGCCTTGAGCTGGTCGGGGGAGCCGGTGAACGCGACGTTCTTGATCCGGCCTGCGGTGGTCCAGATGGACACGGTTCGGGCGTCGTGCTGCCAGGACAGCATCCGGGCGTCGTACGGCTGGGCGGCGTCCCAGCGGAAGGCGATCGGGTTGGTCTCGACCGTGCGGCGGCGCTTGCTGCCGGGCTTGCCGTACCGGCCGTTACGCAGGTTCGTCTTGAGGGTCTTGTAGGCGTCGCAGACCTTCTTGATCACGTGCTGGGCGGCCTGCGCCCCGAGCCCGTAGTCGGCCTTGATCTCGTCGTAGGTGTGCCGCCGCATTTGGTAGTTGCGGTAGCAGCCGATCTTGCGGGCCAGTGCGGCGACCTCGGAGGCGGCCGTGTTGCAGGCACGCAGCGTGGCCTCCAAGGCCGACGCCTGCTCGGGCGTCGGCAGGAGCTTCACCTGCACGACCAGCTTCACATCGACCACTGTAGCGATGTTCTGTGTCACCGAGATGGGCACCCGATCCCGATGTCAGGCGCGGCCGGAGCGTCGTCCACAGCCTGCACGCTCACTTGGTCTTCACCACCAAGTACCGGCGGGGCGCGCTCACCGACCCGATCCTCACCCGCTGCGAAGAGATCATGCGGGCGGTGTGCGCCGACTCCGGTGCGGAACTGCGCGAGTTCAACGGCGAAGACGACCACGTCCACGTGCTCGTGCACTACTCGCCGCAGGTCGCCCTGTCCCGGCTGGTCAACAGCCTCAAAGGCGTCTCGGCCCGCAGGCTACGGCAGGAACACGGCGCGCACCTGCACCGGTACCTGTGGGGCGGTCACCTGTGGTCACCGTCGTACTTCGCCGAATCATGCGGCGGCGCACCCCTCGCGGTAGTCCGTGAGTACATCGACAACCAGAAACGTCCAGGTGGGTGACGGCGTTCCTCCCGGCCGTGAACGACTCTGCTGGGAAACGACCAAACCGCCGTGGCTGCGCGCATGAACGTCGATGCTCGACCGAGGCCAAGGCCTCGGCGGACATGAAATCCGCGTCCGGATTGTGAGTTGCCCAGCAAAGTCCTGAAGGGCCGGGGTTCCCGCCTTACGGACTGCGAAAGAACCCGTTCAGGCGAAGGCCAGGCCGAAAAGCCAGAGCACCGCGATCGCCAGCGCCGCCGCGAACTCGACCAGCAGCGAAAGGCCGACCGCCGCGAGCGCCGAGCGGGTCGACGGCCAGGCGCGCTCGATGCCCAGCCGCTGCAGCTCGACGAGCCAGATCCCCAGTACGAAGCCGAGGATCAGGCCCACGAACGGCACCACGAAGAAACCGATCAGCCCGAGCACTCCACCGGCCAGCAGCGCCGAGGTGGGTACTCCGCTGTTCTTCAGCTTCTTTCCCGGCCACAGGAACTTGATCACCATGCCGAGGCCGGCGAGCACCGACGCGAGCACCGCCACCAGCAGCCGGGCACTGCCGCTGCCATCGCCGAGGACCGCCCAGAGCATCACCCCGGCCCAACTCAGCAGCAGGCCGGGGAGTACCGGCACCAGCACTCCGACCACCCCGGTCAGAATCATCAGCCCGGAGATGAGGGCGATGGCCCCACCGGTGTCGCTCAAATCCATGCGGCACACCTTGCCGCACCAGCCGAGAACCCTCAACCGGAACCCCGGCCCGCCGATCGAAGGGCCGTCACCGACGGGACCGTCGGATGCAACCGGTGGGCAACTCCCTGTGACCGGTCCGCGCACCCAGCGCAATCGAAAGTTTCTCTCGTCAGCCGGTGCCCCACCAGCCAAGGGGCGCCGACGAACAAACCGGGGGAAACGAATGACCAGCACCGTGACGACCGCTGCCGACATGATCGCCGACACCGCCTCGCCCGTGCTCTCCGCCGGCGAGCAGGAGGAGCTGATCCGCACCCACATGCCGCTCGTCGGCCACCTGGTGCGGGACATGCTCTCCCGGATCCCCAACCACATCCACCGTGACGACCTGACCAGCGCCGGTCTGCACGCCCTGGTCACCGCGGCCCGCGGCTGGGACCCGGCCCGCGGCGTCCCGTTCCACCGCTTCGCCGGAACCCGCATCCGCGGCGCGCTCCTCGACGAGCTGCGCGCGCTGGACTGGGCGACCCGCTCGGTGCGATCCAAGGCCCGCAACACCGATGTCACCCGTCAGCAGCTGACCACCACGCTGGGCCGTACGCCCACGCCGGACGAGCTGGCTCAGGCGCTCGGCACCACCACGACCGACCTGCACCAGACCGACACCGACGTACAGCGCGCCACCGTGCTGTCGCTTCAGGGCTTCACCACGAGCAGCGCCGACGATCTGGTCACCGAGCCGACGCCGGGCCCGGAGGAGATGCTGCTGCGCCGGGAGCAGATCGGCTACCTGCACCACGCCATCGGCTCGCTGCCGGAGCGGCTCCAGACCGTCGTCACCGAGTACTTCCTCCAGGAACGCCCGATGGCGGAGATCGCCGCGGACCTGGGCGTCACCGAGTCCCGAGTCTCGCAGCTGCGTGCCGAGGCCCTCTCGCTGCTGCGCGACGGTCTGAACACGCACCTCAACCCGGAGCTGGCCCCGGTCCCGGACAACCCGGAGAGCATCACGGCCCGCCGCCGTGCCACCTACTACGCCAACATCGCCAGCAACACCACGATGCGCAGCCGTCTCGCGATGACCAACGCCAACGGCCACACCGCGATCGGCCGCGGCTTCAAACCTGGTCGGGCGGCTTGACGCCGCACGACCCGGCCCGGGCGGCTTGACGCCGCACGGGCCACCGGGTCCGGCTGTCCCCCGCGCGGGCCCTGCCGGCTAAGTAGGGCAGGGTGCGCTTGTGGGTCCTTCTCGCCGATCCTCCTCAGATGTGGACCTCGTCCCATGGCCGGGTGCATCCCACGAGCGGTGTTGTCGGCGGCCGGCCAGCGGTCACCGAAGGGGATGGCGAAAGCATCGATGACGGGCTTCCATCGCATCGTCCATCGTGTCCGCCCGGTCCCGGTCAGGTCCAGGCTGCGTGTCACCAGGTACAAACACTTCAACGCGGCCTGCTCGGTCGGGAAATGCCCGCGGGCGGGGGCCGGTGGTCCCCGGTGATGTGTCTTTGGAAAACGTGACACCCGTCGTGGGTGTGATGACACCCGTTGTGGGTGTCATGTTTTCGGGCCGTATGTAGCCGTGATCCGTGTCCTGTCTTCTCGGATGGAGGGCTGGTTCCCTTCTCGCCGGTCCTGTTCAGGGTGGGCGCATTGCTCAAGGACGGTCGTCTATTTACGGAAACGCCGCGGCGGACGGGGTCTTCACCCGTCTTGGGTCGCCGTCGCGGGCCCTGGAATCCTCGATCCAGGGCCGATGTCCGCTGCCCGGCAGCCGTGCGGTGTGACCGGGCCACACCGATAGCGGCTGGTAGTGGGCCTTGACCTGCCGGCCGTTTGCTTCTCTCGCACGCTCCCGGGGCCCGGATACGCCGGACGGCACGCACGTAGGGCTCCGCGTGGCCGCTCGCGAGTGCCATAGCGGGGGTCGGGACGCACAGTCGGTGCGCTGTGCGCGCCCGCCCGGCGGGGCGATGTGGCCGGCAGGGTCAGCGCCGTGTCACGGCTCTCGAAACACCGTGAGCGCCAGCCGGAAAGATCCGCCCAGCCGGCCGCCAGGGCTGCCTCAGCACCCACGAAACAGCCTCCACGGCCAGCCGGAAGGATGCTCCGGCCGGCCGTGAGGGCTGCGCAAGGCGTGAGGTGGCGCTGGCGGCGGGCTGACGACGGTCAGGCGAGGGAGGAGAGGACCTTCGGCAGGTCGGTGGTGTGCAGGACGCCTAGGCGGCGGGTGGCTCGGGTGACCGCCACGTACAGGTCGGACAGGCCCCGCGGGCTCTCCGTGATGATCTCGTCGGGGGCCACCACCAGCACCGAGTCGAACTCGAGGCCCTTTGCCTGGCGGACCGTCATCAGGACGACGTGGTTGAGCAAGTCGGGCTGCTCCCCCACCGCCGCACCGGGGACGGCGGCCACCAGATCGGCGCCCAGCAACGGTTCCAGGCGCTCCGGCACCAGCACACCGAGGCGGCCTTCCTCGATCAGGGCGGCCTCCTTCCGTACCGCTGAAATGAGCTCCTCGGTGAGGGTGGCGGGCGGCACCCGGCGTGCCCACGGCGTCACGCCGGCCGAGCGGACCGACCGCGGCGGCCGCAGCGCGGGATCGACGGCGGCCAGCACGTCGGCCGCGACCGCCATCACTTCGGACGGGGTCCGGTAGTTGACGCTCAGTTCGACGATCCGCCAGCGCTGCGCCACGTACGGCTCGAAGACCTGCTCCCAGGAGGTGCTGCCGGCCAGCTCGGACGTCTGCGCGACGTCACCGACCGCGGTCATCGAACGACTCGGGCAGCGGCGCATGAGCAGCCGCCAGGCCATCGGCGACAGCTCCTGCGCCTCGTCGACGATCACGTGCCCGAAGACCCAGGTACGGTCGGCGGCCGCCCGTTCCGCTGCGGTACGCGTGTCGATCACCTCGTGCCGCTCGACGAAGGCGCTGGCGTCGACCACGTCGAGGGCGGAGAGGATCTCGTCCTTCTCGGCGCCCTCGTCCTCGAAGTCCAGCGACCGGGAGCCTTCGACGATCTCCAGTACGCCTTCCGCGTACTCGATCGCGGCTTTTCTCTGTTTCTGCCGCTCCCGCACCATGAGCGTGTCGTCGACGCCGAGCAGTTCGGCCAGTTCGTCGAGCAGCGGCACGTCGGCCGGGGTCCAGCCGTGGCCGCGCTCCCGCAGCAGCTGGGGCGGCAGGCCGGCCGACTCCAGCCGGTCCGGGTCGGAGAGCAGGTCGCGCAGCACCTGGCGCGGGGTGAGCACCGGCCAGAAGTCGAAGAGCGCCTGCTGCACGTCGACGTCCTCGCGCAGTTCGCGGCGGGTCTCGGCGAGGTCGGCCTCGGAGAGCAGGTTCTCCCCGCCGAGGGGGTCGGCGCCGATCCGCTCGGCGATCTGCCGGGAGAGCTGGTGGATGGCTTCGGTCACGAAGATCTGCCGGGCCACGTTGTGCGGCTTGCCGGAGCGGCGGGCCGCGGTGCGGGCGGCGAGCAGCACCTCCCGTTCGATGCGCAGCGGATAGCCGTCGTGGTCGACCTCGACGAAGGTGTCCGGCACGGTCTGCCGGTCGGCGACCGCGTTCTCCAGCGCGTCGAGGATCGGCAGGCCACCTTTGACCACGGCGACGGCCGGTGCTTCGACGGCGTGCGCACGCACCCCCGGGAACATGTCGCCGAGGGTGGCCAGCAGCACGCCGGTCTCCGCCAGCGACGGCAGCACCTGGGAGATGTAGCGCAGGAAGGTGGTGTTCGGCCCGAGGATCAGCACACCGGTACGGGTGAGCTGTTCCCGGTACGTGTAAAGCAGGTACGCCGCCCGGTGCAGTGCCACCGCGGTCTTCCCGGTGCCCGGCCCGCCTTGGACCACCAGCACCCCGGGCAGTCCGGATCGGATCACCTCGTCCTGCTCGCCCTGGATGGTCTCGACGATGTCGCGCATCCGCCCGGTCCGGTTGGCGGTGAGCGCGGACAGCAGCGCCGCCTCGCCGGTCACGTCCTCCCGGCCGCTGCCGTCGCCGGCCTCGATGTCGAGGGTCTCGTCGTCGATGCCGGTGAGCACCCGGCCCCGGGTGCGCAGGTGCCGCCGCCGGGTCACCCCGTCCGGGCTGACCGCGGTGGCCAGATAGAAGGGGCGTGCGGCCGGGGCACGCCAGTCCACCAGAAGGGGATCCCGTTCACGGTCCTCGGCGAAGAGCCCGATCCGGCCGATGTAGCGGGGATTGTCGGAGGAGAAGTCGAGCCGACCGAAGCAAAGTCCGTTCTCGACCGAATTGAACTGTGCCAGTTGTTCCGCGTAGTGGCCGCGGGTGGCCTCCCGCTGCGCCCGGCCCTGTGGGGTGCCGCCCGCTTCCAGCAGGATCGCGCGCAACCGGCTGTCGGCCTGCTCACGCAATTGATCCAGTCGCTGGTAGAGCGTGGTCAAGTACGCCTGCTCGGAATCGATGTCGGCGTTCGAGCTTGACAAAGTCGCCCCTTTTCGTGCTATCATTCCGGCGTTCGGCAGCCATTTTTATGGTTGCCTTTTTTGTTTGCCGCAACGCTTTCGGCAAACGACCAGAATAGCTGAGCCGCCGCAGGTTACGGCCGCGGGCGCGACTGTCCGGAACCCGTCAACGACCCGTGGGCCCCGTTACGCGGGCCCCGCCGACGGGATTAACCGGGACATGGACAACCACCACCCGCATCGACGTCCGGGCACTCCGACCGCGAAAACGCAGGGACGACCAGCACGCCGGGCCGTCACCGGCCGGCGTCTGGGCGCCCTGGCCCTCGCCGCGGCCGCCGTCCTCTCCTTCTCCGCCGGCTGCACCGAGGAGAGCGAGACCCCGGCCGGCAACGCCGCCGCGGCGGCCGCCGGCGGGCCCGAACCGAAGACCCTGGAGGGCGCGAAGGACGCCGCGCAGACCGTCTTCGACCGGTTCAGCGGCGGCGACTTCGCCGGCGCGTGGGAGATGTACACGTCGGCCGGCAAGCAGGCGATCAGCAAGGACGACTACGTCAAGCTGAACACCGCCTGCTCCCGTAAAGGCCTGGCGATCCAGCTCACCAGCGCCCGGATGGAGGGCACCGACAAGGCCGTCGTGATCGCCAAGCAGCTCGTGGCGGCCCAGTCGTACACCATGGTCTACGAGGCCGACGCGTGGCGGCTGGAGCCGGCCAAGGAGGGCCTGGCCCTCTACAAGCTCGGCGCCGACAAGGCGATCGCCGCCCAGAAGAAGGCCGGCACCTGCGCCAACAGTTGAGTTCAGGTGCCCGCCGCGGGCCGCGGCGGGCACCTGTCACCGGCGCGTCTAGGCGGCCGCCACCGGCAGGCCGTCCAGCCCGGTCAACGCGAGCCGGGTCTGCAGGGTCCCCCGGCTGGCGATCTTGTCGTAGTAGGCGGCACGGCGCCGGGCCACACAGCCCTCCTTAGGCGGGTTCTGCGCCGCCATCGCCGGATCGAGGTGCGTGTTCAGCCCGTCCCGCAGCAGGACCAGCGCCTCGGCCCGCAACTGTGACACCCGCGACTCGCTGACACCCAGATCGGCGGCGATCTGCGCCATCGGCCGCTCGTCGAAGAAGTAGCCCTCCACCACCGTGCGCAGCCGCTCCGGCAGCGCCTCGACGGCATGCCGCAGGTAGCCGAACCGCTCCCGGCGCAGCAGCATCTCCTCCGGGCCGGCGCCCGGCTCGGTGACGATGTCGTCGGCGGCCGCGGTCGCGAAACCCTGAAGGCTGAACACGGTCGCCCGGTGCACGTCACCCTCGCCGCTCTCGATGTCCTCGACGGTGCAGCCCAGCTTCTCGGCCACCTCCTGCACGGTGGGCGTACGGCCCAGCTCGGCCATCAGCTCCTCCCGGGCGGAGTCGGCACGGCGGGCCCGCTGGCGTACCGAGCGGCTGGCCCAGTCGAGACCGCGCAGCTCGTCCAGGAGGGCGCCGCGCACCCGCGCCGCGGCGAACCGGGAGAACGGCACCCCGCGACCGGGGTCGAAGCCACGGGCCGCCGCGACCAGCGCCGCGTAACCTGCGGACAACAGGTCGTCCCGGTTCACGTGCGACGGCACACGTGCCAGCATCTCCCTCACCAGGTGCCCGACGAGCGGCATGTTCGCCCGGACGATGTCCTCGCCACGCCGCTCGATGAAAGGCACTTCACCACTCATCAGGGGGTCTCCTCAGATACCGGCCGGGTGGGGATCTCCGGCGCTGAGGAGAAAGATGCGGTGCGCTGAGTGCCGCCGAGTTCACCTTGAGGTGCGAGGCGGTTGCAGCGGGTACGCGAGTAGAATGATCAGTAATCGACCACCCGGAGTACCCATCTTCATGCAGACCTTCACCGAGCTCGGCGTGCCCGCCGTCCTCACCACGGCACTTGACCGGCTCGGGATCAGCACCCCGTTCCCCATTCAGGCGGCCACCCTGCCCGACTCATTGGCCGGCCGCGACGTGCTGGGGAGAGGACGCACCGGGTCAGGCAAGACCTATGCGTTCGCCATCCCGGTCGTGGCCCGCCTGGCCGCCGACAAGACCACGGCCCGGCCCGGCCGCCCACGGGCGCTGATCCTCGCACCCACCCGGGAGCTGGCCAGCCAGATCGAGGCCACCATCCGCCCGCTCGCCGACACGGCCGGGCTGCGCACCCTCGTCGTCTTCGGCGGCGTCGGGCCCAACCCACAGATCAAAGGCCTGAAAGCGGGCGTCGACGTGCTGGTGGCCTGCCCCGGCCGGCTCGACGACCACATCCGCAGCGGGCACGCCTCGCTGGACGCCGTCGAAGTGACCGTCCTCGACGAGGCCGACCACATGGCCGACCTCGGCTTCCTGCCGGTGGTGCGGCGGCTGATGTCGCAGACCCCGTCCAGCGGGCAGCGGCTGCTCTTCTCCGCCACCCTCGACAACGGGGTCGACGTGCTGGTGCGGTCCTTCCTGCACAAGCCGGTGACGCACCACGTCGACTCGGCGGCGCAGGCGCCCGTCGAGATGGATCACCACGTGCTGCACGTCCGCGACGACGACCGGTTCGGCGTGCTCGTCGACCTGCTGTCGGCGCCCGGACGGTCGGTCGTCTTCACCCGCACCAAACGGCGTGCCAAGGTGCTGGCCCGCCAGCTCAACGCGGCCGGAGTGCCGGCCGTCGAGCTGCACGGCAACCTGGCGCAGAACGCGCGCAACCGCAACCTGTCGGCGTTCTCCGACGGCACGGCGGGCACCCTGGTGGCCACCGACATCGCGGCCCGCGGCATCCACGTCGACGACGTGGCGCTGGTCATCCACGCCGATCCACCGGTCGAGCACAAGGCCTACCTGCACCGCTCCGGCCGTACCGCCCGGGCCGGCGCCCGCGGCACGGTGATCACCCTGATGACCGACGAACAGCAGGCCGACGTGCGCGACCTGGCCCGCAAGGCCGGCATCCGCCCGGTCACCACCCGGACACGGCCCGGGGACTCCCTGCTCGCCGAACTGGCGCCGGGCGAGCGCACGTTCGTCGCCCCGGCCGCCGCCGCGCCGGGCGGGTCCCGCCCGGCCACTTCCCGGCCGGCCTCCCCGGAGGCTCCGGCGGAGGGTACGGCGGGCCGGTCCCGTCGCGGTCGCAACCGCTCCGGCGACACCATCCCGGCAGCCGAGGCCACGGCCGGCACGTCCCACGGCCGCGCCGCCACGCAGGCCGGTCCGGCACGGGAGAACTCCGGTCACGGCCGGGTGCCGGGCACCGGACGGCGGAGGGGCGCGCGCCGGACCGCGGGAACGGGCCAGGTGCCCGAATCCGGCCAGGCCACGCGAGAGCCGCGCGGCGACGGCAAGGCCCGTGGGGCGGGTCAGGCTCAGCGCGAGCCGAACGCCTCCCACGGATCCGGCCAGCCTCAGCGCGGGTCGGCCTCGTCGCGCGGGTCCGGCCAGGGGCGTGGCTCCGCTTCGACAGCCCGCTCCGGTACGCCGCAGCAGCGCGCCACCCAGGGCGGAGGCGCCGCGGCGTTCTCGGCCCGGTTCAGCGACCGCCGCTCGTCCCGCTGACCGTCCCGGCCGGCCGCCAGCGCTGCCTCGCACGACGCGGGACAGCACCCACGGCCGGCCGGGGAGTTGCGGCGAATCCACGGGTAGGCGCGTCGCGTTCGGCGGTCAGGTGCCGGCGATTCGGGCGGCGTGGGTGGCGGACGGGATGCTCGGCACCGGCACGGCGTACAGGTCGAGGTCGATCCGGACGTGGCGGCCGATCAACGGCCGTCCGGCGGCGACGCCGGCCGCGACCCGGTCCACCACGCAGGACGCCGTCAGGCGATAGCAGTCGCAGTCCGCAAGGACGGACACCAGCTTCAGGGCCACTTCGCAGAAGCCGCCACGGACCGTGAGCACACCCGTCAGCCGCCATCCCTCCGCAGTGCGGTGGACCCCGGTGCTGCGGAATCCGATCTCGGGATGGTTCGCGGTGTCGAGGAAGCGCCTGCCGCGGATGTCCCGGTCCCGTCGGGGATCGTCGGTGGTGAAGGTGGTGGCGTCGAACTCCGCTGAGGCGATCGACCGCTCCGGGTCCGAGGCCACGCTCAGCGTGCCGGTGACGAGGGCCATCGTGCCGGTCACCGGCTTCAGACCGAAGACGTGCGGCACGGTGAACCGGCACACCGAACGAGCCGGGTAGATCGCGTAGGTGCCGGTACGGATGCTGGTGAGGGTTGTCGTCGTCATGGCCCAAGGCTGTCGGGGACCCGGCACGGGCGCCTCAGTGCCAGTACTGAAATCCGAACCGTCGCGAATTTCAGAGGATGCGAACCCGCGACTGAGTGATGTTGGTCTTGCAGGACGTGCATCGTTAGGGGCCCCGTCGGTGCGCTGACC